>NZ_JAYGIF010000056.1:0-146208 GCF_034931345.1 Pseudanabaena sp. CCNP1317
CTCTGTAACCGCTTATAGTGTGATTCGACTTTGGCTTCTCCACTAAATCCTGTCGCGATTTCCGCTAGGTTTACTGTCTTTACTCGCATTAGTGCGATCAGGAACATCGACACAAATAAGAGTCTTGCTCCATTCCATTGCAGATGTTCATGTAACTTTTCGCAAAATACGCTAATCTCTTTCATAGGGGTTTTATTTGTGATGTGGTTATCTTTTATAAAACCCCTTCCTGTCTACTTTTGCAACTTTTTGTCCTGTACTAAGAGAAATTGGTAAATCATCGGTATGATCCAAAGCCTTTTGAATCATCTTGATAAACAGCCGAATATGTCCACCACTCATCAAACACAAACGCTCAAGCACCTCCTTCGATTCAAAAACTTGTGTTTCCACTGCCTTTGACAAGCTTAAGCCAATATCTTGACCATTAATCGCAATCGGCGCAATCCGTTTAGCAATGATTTCGCGAAACTTGGAAAGTCCTTCTTCACTCTTCTCACCCTTCTCATTCTGAAGCATGATCATCGGCAACACATCAGTTTCATTAAAATTGTTTTGTAACTGTGTGCAGCGTTCTGAATAAACCATTGCGATTGGCACAGTGTAAATCACATGGCAATGTAAACCCCGCATCTGATCGTGACGTTTGATAAAAATCTCATCGTAGTTGCTGAGTTCATTTGCCGATTTTTGACTTTCGATAATGCGATCGAGGTTATCAACGATCAACACCAAATCTTTATAACCCTGTTTGATTAAGGATTTTTTGCCAGCATCAATAAAATCATTCAATACTTGCAATAACGATGGTGCATTGGCATTAATGCGATCGCGAATCTTTTTACGGTTATCAGGTTGAGCCTTAATCGTCGCTGTGATTTTAGTAATTTGCGAAACCTGTTGCTCTAGAGACAATCCCTCGAAGCTCAATTCAGTTAACAACAGATCTGATAAACTTTCTGCTCTGTCCTTTAACCAATTTGAGATACCTTTTAAGGGATTCTGATCTTCAAACTTGACCTTCTTAATCAAATGCTTTGTGCAAGCCATCAGAATATCTGCATATTCCGTATCCGCAATATCAATGTCCTCATCATCCGCCCCAAAATTAACCACAAAATAATTCTGCTCGGTTAGATGTTTCTCCAGTCGCAAAAGCTCTGTCGATTTACCCGCACCCCGATGTCCTGTGTAAAGCTGACAAGTTGTAGTTTTACTGCGAATAATCTTGCGACCTAATTCCGTCAAAATACTCCAATCACCACGCACAGAACCACAGTCCACATAAGCACCCTGCGGCGGTGGATCAAACGGTTCAAAAGCATTGCTAATTTCAGTAAGCAGATCTTCAGACATAGGTTAGATTGCTAGATAAATTTAGGTATTGATCGCATTATAAACGACTCACCAACACAATCCATAACAGTAAAAAGAGCGCTTTACGCTCTTTTTACTGTTTATCAAAAACTACAAGCTTGCTTCAGCCATACTGTTTCTGCTTCAGAGAGCATCGGTGACAACTTCTCCACCACAGCAGCATAGTAACTTTCTAGCCATGCGACTTGTTGAGGATTGAGCTTTTGGCGATCGATTAGCTTCTTATCAAAGGGAATATAGGTCAAAGATTCAAACTCGTACCAAGGTATCGCATTGGGATCTGCCTCTTGAGAACTCTCTGACTCCTGTTTTTTAACTTCTTTCACAAAATAGAGATTCTCCAAGCGAATACCACCCCATTTTGGTTTGTAATACCCCGGTTCGATGCTGTTGATCGTGCCAAGATCGAGAGATTGATTGACACGTTTACTGATGCCATTGGGTCCCTCATGGACATTCAGGAATACACCCACACCATGCCCAGTGCCATGTCCAAAATCTAGCCCACTTTGCCACATCGAAGAACGAGCGATTCCATCAATTTGGCTGCCAGTAGTCCCTTTAGGGAATTTCTGCATCGCGCAATTGATATGGGATTTGAGAACCTCGGTATAGCGATCGCGTTGTTCATCTGTCGGCGTACCAATGCTAATCGATCGCGTGTCATCGGTAGTACCACCATAAAACTGCGAACCAGAATCTAACAGTAGTAATTCACCATTAAGCAGCTTGCAAGCAGGATTAGGGTTGCTGTAATGAACGATCGAGCCATTCGCACCAGCACCTGAGATCGTCGGAAAACTGAGATCGTAGAAGCCTTCCTGTTGCTTATATAAACCTTCGATTTTATTAGCAACATCACGTTCGCTGACGCTATTACCAGCATCGATTTGTTCTTCTATCCATTTGAGAGTGAGAGTCTTGGCGAGGCTAGCTTTGAGGTTGGCTTGCTGCATTTGCGCGATCTCTACAGCATTTTTGTGCGCCTTGAAAGTCTCGACAGGATGCTCAGCATCAATGGTTTTCGCTTTAGATTCCTTGAGTTGTAGATAAGTTCCATAGGTGATTTGAGCGATCGCCACTAGCACATTTTTATGGTCAACCACCAGCGATCGCAAGGTGGGAATATACTGCTCATACTCAAGGATTTGCACCTGTCCAGCCAGAGCTTGGCGCACAGTTTCATCAATGCGCGATGTATTGGTGAAGAGATATGCATCTGTTTTCGTGACGATCGCATAGCTGATGAAGACAGGATTGCACTCCACATCTCGACCGCGCAAGTTATAGAGCCATGCAATCTGATCGAGCTTAGTCACAGGCAAAATCGCAGCTTTCTTTTTACCCATCGCTTCACGAACACGCTCCAATTTCTTCGCTACACTCTCGCCAGTAATCGCATCAGGGAGCGTAATTACAGGTTGATCTCCAAAGGTTGGTATAGGTTCGCTTTCAGCCCAAGGACTTTGCGATCGCACAATATCCACAAGATTCTCAAGGACAGGCACAATCTCTACGCCACTGGCGCTTAATTGGGCATAAAAGCGGCGATATTGAGCAACGGTTATCGTGAAGGGATCGATACCTAATCGCAAGGTTTGCAACTGCGCTGAGGCTTTTTGCCCAAGATCTTCGAGAACTTCTTCCACAGTTTGATGATCTTCTAATCCGACTTTGCAGACCTTTTGGAGGTTCTCATCCACTTGCATATCCGCTTGCTCATAATAGCGCGAATCTACAAATACCCATGCTTTGTCAGTGCTAATTAAAAAATCACCTGCGGAGCCAGTAAATCCACTAATCCATTGACGGCGTTGCTTGGCTTCAGGCAAGTACTCATTAAGATGCTCATCGGCGGAAGGGACAAAATAGGCATCTAATTTATGTTTGGCAAGTTGCGATCGCAGCGCTGCAAATTTTTGTGCAGTTCCTTTAGATTCGCTTGGCAAGTCAAGAGATGGGCTGGATGATTCTGCGGGCAAAGTCGGCAATAAAACCATGAAATTATGTCTGTTATGGAGAAAATATAGAGAAAAATTTGATCTGTAAAAATTTTAACCCATAGCCAAAAAGTAAAGGCGGCGCTTAGCGCCGCCTTTACTTTTAATCCACATAAGCTCCACGGTATTTGATGCGTTCTTTGGGCTTGGCTGACTTTTGGGAGTCCCTTAAAGCTGCGAAAGAATCTGGTAAATCTTGGGAAGATTCTTCAGAACTATTTGCCATACTTACGCCGCGATATTTAATCACAGGCTGAAAATTACTAACATTTTTTTTGTCATTACTGATATGTAATTCTTCTGGTTTATATCGATGTCCTCGATACTGCATGACTTCAGCATCTTGCCTAAGCATCGCTTCAAATTCATCTTGATTAGATTCCGAAGTGCTAAAAGATGATGATTGATCGGCATTTCGGAATTTAGGTGGTGTGTATAGCTTCCCCAAAACTTTGAAACAAAAGTATGGAAAAACTACAGCGATCGCCAGAATTACCAGTAAAGAATCTATCTCCGTCAGAATATTAGAAACAATATCTACATGCTTGGTAAATGACCATATGGAGATCATCGATAGGACAGCAACTGCCAGAGCAACTTGTAAAGTGCGATAAACAACAGACTTTTTCATGGACAACTAGCCACAATTACCTTGAATAAACTTTACGCAATTGCATCGTAACCATGTGCTCTCGTATCTGCGCTTACACAGATACGCTTACAAATACAATTAGCGACATACTCTATTAACATAACGTTTATTGATGAACTCGATCGCTATTTTCGCTACGATTTTGGATACGGTTCAATCACAGATGACATTTACTAAATTATGGCTCAACTTTCTCAGGACTTGCACCAATTTTTTATCGAAGAACCACCTGCTGAGCAGGTAACCCTAGCATCTGTGCTGGAGTTAGCTGGTGAACGCACCTTTGGCTTTTTGTTTGTCTTGTTAGCATTACCTTCAGCGCTACCGATTCCTGCGGCAGGCTATTCTGTGCCATTTGGGATCGTCATGCTATTGCTAGCGGTGCAGTTGATAGTTGGAGCCAAGACCCCATGGTTGCCGTCACGAATTATGCATCGCCCGATCGCTATCAAACGAGTGCAGGGTTTTGTAAAATCTGGGATTCCTTGGATGCAAAAGATTGAGCGGGTATCAAAGCCACGTCTGACTCTAGTTTGTACAACTCGTGTGGGACGAGTGTTTATTGGATTAGCGATCGCGTTAATGTCAATATCGATGATGATCCCCATACCTGGCACAAATACTTTACCTGCGATCGGGATTTTTGTGACAGGGTTTGGGTTATTAGATGATGATGGGGCAATTAGTTTAGCGGGCATGTTGCTATGTCTTTTTGGTGCAACTCTCACTCTTTCGATCCTCTATGCCCTCTCGGTGGGAGGAAGCAGTCTTTATGATTGGCTAAGAGTCGGATTTAAAAACCTGATGGGCAAATAAACAAAATTTTTTGGTGGTGCAGCGAAGCCTCACCACCAAAAAATAAAACCTTTAATTTGGCGAATAAAATGCAGGAATGGATTACGAATACGATGAATTCCCTAGGCTATCTGGGAATTGGCTTACTCATGTTTTTAGAAAATCTGTTTCCCCCGATTCCTTCAGAGTTGATTATGCCCTTAGCTGGCTATACCGCAACTTTCCCGAATACGCAAATTCAGGTCATTCCTGCGATCGCCGCAGGGGTAATTGGTACGATTTTGGGAGCGATCCCTTGGTACTATGCGGGGCTTATATTAGGGCAGCAGCGTTTGCAATTGTTGGCAGGTCGCTATGGTAAATGGATTGGTATTTCTGGGGAAGATATTGAGAAATCAGTGAATTGGTTTCAAAAGCATGGGACAAAGGCGGTTTTATTCGGTCGTCTCGTTCCTGGTATTCGTACTTTGATTTCCATCCCCGCAGGTATTAGCAAAATGTCTGTGGTTCCGTTCTTTCTCTATTCCACGATTGGCACAATTGTCTGGGTCACTTTTTTAACCTATGCAGGTTATTTTTTAGGTAAAAATTACAAGTTAGTCGAAGATTATATTGATGTCATTACCAAAGTTATAGTTTTCGGTGTTTTGTTGGCGATCGCCGCATTTATTGGTTATCGACTCTGGAAGCGATCGCGCAAATAATACCAAAACACAAAATGGCTACGCCATTTTGTGTTTTTAAAACCCTTACTGGGTTTGGTTTTTAATTCACGAAAGCATAATGGCGGCGCGAAGCGCCGCCATTATGCTTTTGAGAGCAAAGTACTGTCAAGCAAATGCGATCGCCTATATAATCAAAGTAGAAATAGCAGGTTTTAGAGAATACGCTCAAAAAAACATTCTCTAAAAAGTCAAGGCAAGAGCCAAACTAACCGAATATAAGCCTCATGCGTTACTCCCATTCGGAATCAAATACTCTGAGCCGCCGCTATGAATTGCCGACCTGTTTACTAGAGGTGTGGACAGAGCGATCGCCTCTATCGGATTGGCAATCTCAAATCGTTGCTCAAAATTTGCGGTTTCGGTTGCAATTAGCGCATAGCAAAAAAGTAATTAAAGGCAACCAGCAGCAAATCACCAATTTGATCGAAGGCGTAACCACCTATTGTGATCGCTGGTTAGCTCAAGATGATTTTGAAACTCTAGATCATGCGATCGCTGTTCCTAAACTGCCAAAGTTGCAATTATCGACCTTACAACTATTTGACCTATACGAAAGTCTAGAACTCTGTAGCAATGAGTTTGTGATCTTGCCCAACCTAGTCCTAGAAGTCCGTCGTCTCCATCCTAACTGGCTCAAAATTGTTGCAGGGGCGATCGCGATCGCTGGTGTCAGTATTGGTACAATTCGCCTCGTTTCATCACCCTTTGGCGAACAACCCAGCTATCAAATTGCTTCTACCCCTGCTGCTGCCGATCCTGAGAAAGTATCGATAATTCCATCTGCACCTCCTGCCGCTACTTCTCAAGACCAAGCGGCAAGTCCACTCAAGCCAGACCTCAATCCTTCTCCTTCTGCCGCAAGCCCTAATGCTGCCGCATCTAGCCGTCCTCAATCGCCTCAAGCAATCAACCGCGATCGCAATAATCTGGAGCGATCCGAAAAAGTGGCGATCGCCCCTGAACCTAGTGTTTCATCTAATATTTCCAAGTCTAGTAACCGTCAGCGCATGGAAGATAATCTTGGTTCTATTGTAGGTAAAACAGAAGCAAGTCCATCGGAACCAGCAAGGCGTTTAGAACCTCCTAATATAGATACTTTGTCTCAAACTGCACCAATTACAGCTGAGGCTGCTAAGCAAGCGCCTTCTGCACCACCCGCAAAGTTGACCAGCCCTGCGACGACTGCCCCTGCGGATTATGAGAATAAGGTAGCCGTAACTAATATCAAGGTTTTGCAGATTCAGTCGGAATTACCCAGTGATATAACCGCCTCCTTGGTAAGTTATATCCAGTCTCAGCAAATTACTGTATCGGCAACGGGAACGATCACTTTCAATCTTGAGATCTCAGGCGATCGCATCAGCAACATAGCGACCGATCATCAAGGTTCGCTCTTAAAGGATGCTAAGGCGATCGCTGAGTTGGAAAAGCTAATTTTAGAATGGCGATCGCCTACTCCAATCAACGGCAAGATTCGTATAGTGTTGCAGTTATTATAAAAAAAAGGACGCTTTGCGTCCCTTTTTTATAATAACTGCAACTACCGATCAAACAAACCAAGAGAATTTTTGAAAGTGTTGCAAAGCAACACTTTCAAAAATTCTCTTGGTTTGGGATTGAGCGCAAAGCGCTGTAAGCTATGAGCTAAGTTGAAATACAAAACTAACTTTATCTCCCTTACCCAAAGAAATGCGATCGCCAGCCCTCAACTTATGACGATTTCCCGCAGGTAGAGGCAAATTATTGATATAAGTGCCGTTAGAGCTACCCGTATCCTCAAAATAGAAAGAGCCTCCCTCAGCCCGAATATCCGCATGAATACGCGAAACAATATCCGAATCTGGAAAACCTGACACATCAATATCAGGAGGAATTACCGTATTTGGCTTGCCAATATGAACAACTGGTAAGTGGGCAGGAATTTCAATCGTGAGATTAGTCTGCACATGTAGCAAAGACGCGGTAAATTGCTGTAACTGGGTCTTGATACCTACGGGTGAACTTGCTGACGCACTTGAAGCAATAATCGGCTCATTCACAGGAGATGAGATCGGTGGATTCTCCTCCTCTGCGGCAAGCAAATTTTCGATATCAGTAAATTTGGGAAGAGTTGGAACCTCGGCGAAGGAATTAGTTACTAAATTTGCAGCCGAATCATCTTCGGTCGTCGCATCAGGTAATGAATTTGACATGGCGCTGGAAATAGGTAGTACGGGGAAAACTTCAGTTGATGGGATCGATGCTGCGATCTCATTTTCAGCATGAATATCTGGGAGCGCATTGATCGCAGTTGCCCCACTTAGATTAAACCCACAATGTCCACAAAACTTAGCATCTGATAACACAGATGCACCGCAACTAGGACATTGAATATTTTTGACAATCGGTAATGGCGTAAAACAGGCTTCGCAGTTTACGGCTCCATCAGGGTTGGCATGAGCGCAACTAGGACAAATAATCATAAGGGCAACTTAAATGGACAGTTTATATATTCGCTGTGAACTTCACGATCACGCTATCAATAGTGTTTAGCAGTATTTACTTATCTGGTAATGAGTTAGGAGGTGTTTGCAATACGGTTTTGGATGCGATACGTGTTTTTTTGCGATCGGCTTCGCTTAGAGACGTACCCGTTTGCAGTCGGGTTGCATTGTTTTGCAAAATCGTTGAGGCATTATGATCACCCATTTGCAAAGCGGTTTTAGCAGCAGATTGTAACATTGTCGCCGCCCCTGCGCGATCGCCCTGCTGCAATTTTTGTTCGGCAAGTTGAGTCTGACGATATTTGGCTAAAGCTAACAAATGATTTTGTATCTGCGGATCGACCTGTGGCATATAGTCTTGGACTAACTCAGCCGCGATCGCTATAGGTGACGACAGCGCATTAATTTGCGCTTGTGAGGGAACGTCGTAACGAACTTGAGCCGTCAAAATGGGAATTTCCGAGCGATCGGGATATTCGGCAATATAATTAGCAGGGCTAATATAGAGATTAAATAGCACTACTCGTTCCACATCTGTCATCAGATCGCCAAGTCTAACAATAATCGCGTCTCCCTCGGTTTGATAGGCTAATTCGATCGTGTCAGGTGCAACTTGAGCGATCGGCTTTAATTCGGCAAGTCTGACATGGGGTGAAAGCTGCAAAATCAAATGGGCATTAGTTAGCCCGATCGCTTGAACCCGTTTTAACAGTTTCTGAAACTCTTGCCCAGCCGCTTCTGGCGAGGGAATATAAGCCATCGCACCACCACCAGCATCAGCAATACGTTCCAGTACATCCTGATTCCAGCTATCCCCAAAACCGAGGCTATGCAGAGTCATATTGTATTCCGTTGCTAAGCGCGAAAACTGGAAACAACGCTCATTGTCACCATGTTCATTTTCGCCATCGGTCAGCACAAAAATCTGGCTCACAGTGCCATCTTTGCCCTTACTAGTTTCCTGCAAACCCAGCTTGATGCCATCATCGATACAAGTACCGCCCGATACTTTGAGAGATTGAATCTTGGCTTTGATCGATTCAATCCGATCTACGGGTTGATTTTCGACAACTACATTAGCTTTGTGATCAAAGCCAATTACGCTAATCCGATCTTGCGGATACATGCGATCTACGAGATCGCGAGCAGCACGTTTGACCGTATCAAGGGGTTGTCCTCCCATGGAGCCACTGTGATCTAAGACAAGGCACAAGTTAAGCGGTGCATTGTTGCCATCAACAGCAGCGTTAGCAGAAACAGCGATCGCCAATTGACGTTGACTGCTGCCTTGGTTCCTATCAAGAACGAGATCGCTTAACTTACAGGTCAAATTTACGCTCATTTTTAAGTTTCTATTCCGAGAATTTCACAGGATTTTTCTAAGATCTCATCGGGGTCAAAGGGTTTTGTCATGTAGATGTCAGCCCCAACATCTTTCCCCCGACTGCGATCAAATTCTTGCCCCTTGGCGGTCAACATAATGATATAAACATCACTCAGACTAGGATCACCCTTAACCTTTTCGCAGACATCATAACCATTCATTTTTGGCATCATTACGTCTAAGAATACTAAATTTGGCTTTTCCCTCTGAATTGTCTCCAGTGCTTCTAAACCATTAGTTGCTGTTAATAGTTCTACGTCTTGATCTTCTAGCTCTTCAAGGGTTTGCTCTAAGAGCAAACGGATATGCGGTTCATCGTCAACAATTAATAGCTTTTTGCTCATCTTTAAGCCTTTACGATGTATCTCATGACTAATGTATCACTTACAGCGCTTTGAGTTCAAAAATAATCTGGTAAAGCGACGCATTGCGCCACTTTTTCAATATTTTAGTACTTTACTATTACATTAATATAAACCCAAAAGAGAATGGCGGCGCGAAGTGCTGCCATTCTCTTTTGGGTTTATATTCAGCTTTTTTTAGTCTTCGTAAATCACCTCGAAAATTTCTACAAGATTCTTTTTTCCCTTTACAGGCAAAGTTCCAAACTCTCTAAACTCAAAATTTGCTTGGGTTGCTTCATAAACACTGCGCGTCACCAAAATCTGTCCACCCTTTGCCAATCCCTGTAATCGCGAAGCAATATTCATCTCATCACCGATCGCTGTATAGTCCATATGCTGTGGTGAACCAATATTTCCCACAATTACCTCTCCAGAACTAATCCCAATCCCTGTAATAAAGTTATTCCTAATCCAATCAATTGGCAAACTTTTAATCCGCTTTTGCATATTGATGGCAGCAGCGATCGCCCAATATTCACGGTCAGCGATCGCCGAAGGTGCGCCAAACATCGCCACAATCATATCGCCCACAAACTTATTGACGGTTCCCTGATGATTGAAAATCACATCTACCATCTGTGTGAAATATTCATTTAGATAATCCACAAGTTGCTCAGGCTCCAGTTCTTCGCACTTAGTCGTAAAATTACGAATATCGGAAAATAACATAGCAATTTTGCGTTTACTGGTAGTTAATGACACCTCCTCTTTCTCATTGATAACTGCTTCGGCTACCTGTGGTGATAGATATCTTTCCAAATTGTTTTTGATTCTCTGTTCTCGTAATTTACTCTCATGGAGAATTGCATTTTCAATAGCTCCAGAAGCTTGGGTGACAATTGCTGTAAATAGCTTAAGATCTTGAGATGTATAACTTATAGGTTCAGAATTGCTGATATTAACTACACCTATCGTTCTATCTTTAGTAAGAATTGGCGCACAAATGATCGCATAGCATTCGTTCTCGTTGATAATATATCGTGGATCTTGCATCGCATCATTGACTAGCTCAGATTTCCCTGTCGTGAATACATATCCTGCAATGCCCACATTAGCAGGAACATTTAAGCTATTGATTTGTTCGGCAGTACCTTTAGCCGATACGATTTCCAGACAATTAGTGTGATGATTATGGAGCATGACTGAGGCACTGGTACATGAGATTAATCGACTAGCCTCTTCCAGAACAAGCGTGCCAATCTCTTTCGCATCTAGACAGTTTGACATCTTGCTAGCGATCGTATAGAGAAGATTGATCTCTCGGTATTTATCCAAAGCGTCAGCCGCCAACATTTTCTGTTCAAATTCACGCTTAGCTAGATAGCTCAAAAAATTAGCAACTTGCTCAACTTGCTCCTTCCCGATTACCCATCCTAATATTTCATCACTTAGTAATACAGGGATTTTATTTAAGTCTTTATTTGCAGGCTGATTCTCAATTACAGTCTTATTTCCGTTATTTTCTAGACTGTGTTTAACATTGGTCGTCATATCTAGCCCTAAATCTGCAACCAAAACTTTCCCTTCTAGATCTTGAATTACAATTGGAGAAGAGAGTTTAGAAATTAATCCTCTCAACAAGGATAATATTTCCCTTTTGAGGAGTATCTTTTTGAGATTGACAGATTGCATAAATTAAGATCTGTATAGTGATATTTAGAATGGGTGATGCTAGGCATCACCCATTCTAAATATCATAACGACTAATTGATTAGAAACAAACGCCATAAGGCTTAGCAAGTATCTAGGGCTAATTAAAAACAAGAGTTACCTATGACGCAAGCTGCATGTAAGTCTCATGGAGCCTAAAATACAGCGATTTGCGCTTCAAACCCAAATCAAGAAAAATTGTGAAAGTGACACGAAGCAACGTATTCAGGATTTTTCTTGTGGCTCGTTTGATCGGCAATTGCCGTAAGTTAAATAGCTGATAAGTTAAATAGCTGAATTTCTATCAGGAAGTTTTTTATTGAGCTTACCTTTGCTAGACTGAATTCACAACATATTTCGTTCAAACTCAACCCAAGAATTTTTTGAAAGTGTCGCAAAGCAACACTTTCAAAAAATTTCTTATGGTTCGTTTTAGCGATAAATGGTGTAATTCTTGAGACATAACTAAATAAGGAATCGGGTAAGTTTAATATGCCTTACTCAGCAGAAATCAGCCGTCGTCAACCTAGTTGTTTCCTCTTCCTCATCGATCAATCTGGATCGATGGCAGATGCATTTTCTAATGATAGTGCTAGTAAAGGGACAGCTAAAGGAGCAAATGAAAGTTTGCATAAGACTAGTGAAGCGATCCAGAAAGCTCAAGCCGTTGCCGATGCGGTAAATCGTTTGTTGGATTCGCTAGGTCAACGATGCGTCAAGGGTAACGAAATTTACGATTATTTTGATGTTGGCGTGATTGGTTACAACAGCGAAGTGACATCGGCTCTGAATGGACTTGCAGGCGAGAAAGCGATCGCTCCCATTGGTAAGATTTATGAAAATCCGACTGAATTGGAGAAACGCGCTCAAAAACTACCTGACGGTATGGGCGGTTTAGTTGAAGTTTACAACGATTTTCCCATTTGGTTTAAGCCGATCGCTAGTGGTGGGACAGCCATGTGTAGTGTATTTGCACTGGCGCGAATTTTGCTAGAGGAATGGATTGAAAAACATCCCAATAGCTATCCGCCTACGATTATCAATATTACTGATGGTGAGTCTACTGATGGCGATCCTACCGAAGAAGCACTTAATCTCAGAAAATTGAGTACTTCTGATGGTTCAGTTTTGCTGTATAACATTCACCTTTCCGCAGAATATACACAACCTGTGTCTTTCCCCAATACTGCTGAAGTGTTAAGCGATCCCTATGCTCGTTTAATGTTTGATTTATCTAGCCCTTTGCCCTACTCGGCGCAAAAAGCTGCGGAAAAGGAGGGCTATAAGATTACCCCCGATGCTAGAGCATTCATGTTTAATGCCGATCCCGTAAAACTAATTCAGTTTCTGGATATTGGTACACGTACTGAAAACCTACGTTAAAACAAAGGTGCATTAATTCACCTTTGTTTTTGAGTTGTTTACTAATTGTTTGATACTAGGATGGTAGCGACGATTGGTACAACGCCAGCTTCATCGCTGTTGAGGGCGATCGCGGCGGCGTGGGACAAATCGAGATTGCGATCGCCAAAGTAAGGCCCGCGATCATTGATTCTCACCACTACGGACTTCCCATTTTGCTGATTAGTAACTTTGAGATATGTGTCAAAGGGCAAACTAGGATGTGCAGCCGTGAAATCTCGTTGTTCAAACTGCTCCCCTGAAGCTGTCTGCCGACCTTGGAAATAGGGCCCATACCAAGAAGCAAGACCATCAATTTGTTCGCCAGTAGCGGCTAACTGATGCATTTGTTTTTGGGCTTCTACTAAAGTTAGCGGCTCTGCTCCAGCACTAACCCGTAAGTTATTAATCCATTGAGTCAATTTTAGCGAGGGGTTCACAACCTCTGATTTGGGGATTTTAAATAGGATGGAATTTTTATATTTACCAATATATTCACCATCTAAAGCAAGTGGTTCTAAGTAATAGGGATCAAAGTCTGGTGCATTCATCATCATCGTCAGATGAGCCGCAGCAATCACCGCATTAGGTAAATCTTTAACCAAAAATGTTGGCTGATTATTCACCATGATCATCCATTCATTGGTAGGTTTTGAACGAAACTCGATTACATATTTAGGTTGAATAGATTCTAATAAATTGCTATGGATCACAAAAGGTTTGTCTTGGTGAGTGAGCAGAGAATTATAACTACTAGGTTGGTTATAAGTTTCATTGACAATTGATGGTGAAGACGCGCCAGAGATAAGCGAAACCAAGGGAATCGCCCAAAGAGCTGATGATGTAGTCATATGTTTTAGTGGTTAAGCAACAAAGATGTTTTTAGGCTGCATTTAAAAATAAGCATGGTAAAAGGTGTTTGCTTACTAAGTATAAAAAGACAAATTAATCATAAAAATCAATAAATTTAAGGTTTAAGATATTTGAATATATGGGATTTAAAATTAGTAAAAGGTGACAGCCGTTTTTTAAACTACGATATTAGCGGGGATCATAAATCATCCTTGCGAAAGAGATAAAACCATTAGCATCCAATTTGACTAAAAAATTCAGTTAAAACTTTGCTGTCTATCGCTCACTATGAGATGTTTGTTCGATTATTGATAAGATTTGCGATCGCTAATGACAAGATTTACACATTATTCTTTGAGTCGTTTATTGCTTTTTTCTGAGTTTTAGATAGCTCACTTCCATGCAATATTTCCTTGTAGGGTCTATGCCCTTCCCAATAATTAGTAAGTACAGCGCTTTGTGCCGCACTACTAATTATTGGGTTTTAATGACGGGTATATACAAGCATGAAATACCTGCGGCGTTTCATGCTTGTATAGCGGTCTGAAGATTTGCATAAAGCCGAAAATACAAGTAGCGCCGCTACTTGTATTTTCGGCTTTGATATTACATATACCCTATGAATTGAAAACCAAGCCCAATAAGAGCTATATACCAAAACACAAAATGGCGCAGCCATTTTGTGTTTTCAACGCAAGAGATAGATAGGAAAAATCAAAACCAAAAAGATGAGTGGCGGCGCTTCGCGCCGCCACTCATCTTTTTGGTTTTATGTCCTAAGCAAAACTTACATTGCTATAAAATCTCAAGTCAAGCAATTTTGCTGATGTTTGCTGAATTTTTTATCGCTAGTGTATTGAAATGTCTCGGATAATTCCTCTATAGCGTGGATTGCTAACTAAAACTTAGCGATGCTCGCTATTTTTATTTTTTACGCAATAAAGTATGGTGCGGCGAAACCGTACCTCAGAAAACTTGATTCTTTATTTTTAAGAATGTACGGAGCCATTGGGCATTGTGGCTCCTGTGAAATTGACATTTGTGAGCTTGACCATTAGCTTTTCGCCAAAACCAACTTTTGCTCCGCGTAAATCTGCACCGCGCAAATCCGAACCACTTAAATCTGCACCAATTAAATTAGCGCCGCGTAAATCTGCATTTTGTAAATTAGCTTGAAATAGATTGGCTCGAAATAAATTTGCTCCCTGTAGGTTGGCTCCCTGAAAATTAACACGGTGCAAGAAAGCATCGCTCAAGTCCGCATTACTCAGGTTGGCGTAGCTAAGATTTCGACCCTCAAGATATTTTTCGCGAAGATTTGCACCTCTAAGATCGGCTCCGGTGAGATCTGGCTTTTGCGGTTTTGGTGATGCTTGAGTAGATTGTTGCGATGTATAGGTCTCAGAAGGACGATGGTTTTGTTTACTGGACTGCTGATGTGCTTGGGTAGATTGATAGGTTTGATAAGCCTGAGATTGATAGGAAGAATAACGTTCTGAAGAGCGTTCTGAAGTTTGTTGTTGAGCTTGAGATGCGCTTTGATGTGTGCTTTGGTAACGACTTTGGTATCTGGTTTGATGTTGGTGATATTGCCGCGTTTGGCTTGATGCTTGATAGGAAGTCTTTTGAGAATATTTAGCTTGTGAGTGGGTGTTTTTCTGCTCAACCGCCTTGCGTAAGCTATCCCTTGCGTGGTTAATCTCTTTTAGTTTTTCTTGGGCTTGTAGTTGTTGTTGGACATTCTCCCTAGGAATGCGATCGGGATGCCATTGCAAAGCTAGCGCTTTGTAAGCTTTATTGACATCTTCTAAAGTCGCATTAGATGTCAAGCCTAGAAGTTTGTAGCATTGGTAGATTTCCATATATGTCGATTCCACAGCGACAGAGATTTTTAGAGTTTATGCTCTCAATCGATCCCAAGTGTATCAAAACAAGCAAGTCACAATTTGCAATTTAAATCTAATCCGTTAGAGAGATAGGGTTAAATTAAGCTTTTGAACTTACAGCAAAAGTTAGCAAAACCCAAGAAGCGAGTGGCGGCGCTTCGCGCCGCCACTCATCTTCTGGTTTTATGTTTCAAGCAAAGCAAGTTTTTCTATAGCAATACTAAATCATTATAGGGAATGCAAATCTTCCCGAACAAGAGGCTTACCTGTCATTGTTTTTCCACAAATCATTCAGGTTTAAAAGGTGTAAAAATTACACCTTTTAAACCTACTCCCTTCCCAGTGAAAGAATAGACGTTGCGGCGCGAAGCGCCGCAACGCTATTTCTTGGTTTTATATGTCTATTTCTTTGGTGGGAAGGGAGTAACTAAAATAGTCCAAAATTGCTTGATTAATCGTTGCTTCACCATGCATATCTAACTGATCAGCATTAGCTAAGTCTGGAGCCTGAAATGCCCTGTTCAGAAATGACCAATCACTTTCGTAAAATTCTTGAGGTGCAATAATTAGGTGCTTGGCATAATTTTTTACCCCAGTGATAAGGGTTTCCGCTTCTAAAAAGCCCTCACGGGTCAGACAAATGACGGGAATGCCTACGCGCAAAGCCTCAGCTAATGTGCCATAACCTGGTTTGGTGACGAGCCGATCGCATACCTCCATCAGATCCACGGGACGAAGCCGATCGCCATTAGCTTTAGTCAGATTTGGTAAATCTGGAGCATCACGATCAAAGGTGACAAATTGCCAATCATGAAAGCTGGCAAGATTTTGATAAGGAATTGATTGCAGGCTTAGCCCCCCAAAAGTGAGTAATGCTGTGGGGCGATCGCGATCTAAATTGAATTTTTCCCGTAAATATTTCGCCGAATGCCTAGGTTTTGCACCAGTTAGCCCCACATCTTCTATGTTAGAAAAGCAGCCCATCGGTTCGGCAAAGGGTAACCGAAATAGGCGATCGCAATGGCTATAGGTTTCTGATAAGCGATCGGCAAGTTCGATAAATTTGCCACCCCAGTCGCGATAAATAAAATCCCAACCAAAATTTCCTGCCATCCAACAAGGGATTTTTGCCGCTTTGGCAATTTCTGCAACCATCGGCGGAATGTCACCGAAGATCAAATCAACCTGATTTTCTTTTAAAAACTTGACTTCAGCTTCAATTAAATCTGCTTGCTTGTCATAAATCTGCCGCCATGCATCAAGAGTTGCCTCGCGATCTACTTGCAAGCTATCGATCTGGATTACGCCCACATCAAACACTCGCGGATGGTAAATAAAATCACCTTCGATATGTTCTTCCAATAACCAACGCGGAGCAGTCGTCGCAATAATCAGCTTGATATCAGGCGATCGCTGTTGCAGTTCCGCCAGAACCGCCGCCATGCGCGTCGCATGACCGAAACCGTGATTGGTAATTGCAGTATATAAAGTGGGCATGGGTTTACTAAAGGGTATTTATTATTTTTTGCTGTTCCAATTGTTCATCAACCTCGAAGTGGTTGCGACCAGTTTGTTTGGCTTTATAAAGCGCTGCATCCGCCCGTTTAAATAAAGAATCAGTCGTATCGCCGACTTTTGATGTAGCAATACCAATACTAAACGTCACTTGTCCAACTTGTTCATGGATCAATTCAGAATTTTGTTTGTATAAACGCTCTGCAAGAAGGCAAGCTGTCTGCAAATCGGTTTTCTGTAAAATTACGATAAATTCTTCGCCGCCCCACCTTCCTAATAAGTCAGAATCACGAAGATTGTGACGTAAAAAATTGGCGATATTAACCAGTACGCGATCGCCAATATCATGTCCATAGGAATCATTGATTTTCTTGAAATGATCGATATCTACAACAAATATTGTTATAGGTAAATTGTCAATTTTGGCTAAATTTAGAAGGTTATCAAGAGACTGAGAAGCAAATCTTCGATTGCTAATACCCGTTAGATAGTCAGTGGTTGCAGCAATAGTCATATCTTTGGCTTCAGTATTTACTTCAATAATCTGCTCTTTTAGAACCGCAATTCCTAAAACCATTAATATGTAAATCGGTTGGGTAAAACATATATTCTTTATAACTGGATATAGATTTTCTAATACTAAATCAGGGACATATCGCATCACTTCATATAAAATAGTCGAGCATACTAAAGATAAATAAAACAATACTGAAGCGATGATGGCATTACGAGTTTCCAGCATAATGAATGCCGATACATATATCATTGGTAGCCATTGTGATAAAGTACTAACGCTATAAAGGTTGATAACAAAAAAAGGCAATCCCAAAATCATTGATTGGAAATTAGCAAAGCAATAAATAGCAAATGTGTAAAAGGTAATATTTTCAATATATTTTTGGCTTTTCGGATACAGATACAATACACTTGTACTAATACTAAAAACAGTGATCATAAGTGGATAAGCTATTTTGTCTATGGGATTTACTTGGGACTTTGACCCTTCTAGACTCCAAATGCCTATGATCACTAAAACCGCAAAGGTTAAAAATATCTTTAGTAAACGTGACTTTAGATTATAAAAAGATTGCAGAGATTTTAAGTTGATTTGATTCATAGAAAAATAACAAATGTCAGTCTTAGTAACCTTTTAAAATTCTCAGATACGTCAAAATATAGCGCTTCTAAATGAGTTGTAAGATTTTGAGGGTTGTGAGAGTTCGCCCCTTCGGGGCGAACTCTCACAACCTATTTAGGATTGCTATAGTAATCTTGAAATTAGTTATAAAAATACTTCTTGTTAAAAATGTTTTACTTGTGAACTCTTAACAAAAATATGGTTATACCAATTCACGAAAGTGTGGCAATACTCTTGTGAATTAAAAATCAAACCTATTAAGGGTTTTTAAATTAAGAAATGGCTATGCCATTTCTTAATTTGGTATAACTATAGCAACGCAAGAGATAGATAGGACAAATCAAACCCAAAAAGATGAGTGGCGGCGCGAAGCGCCGCCACTCATCTTTTTGGGTTTATGTCTTAAGCAAAACTTACATTGCTATAAGTGACCTAGGTAAAATTTACATGGTTACATTAAGGATTCTTTGCTAGGAGTCTTCAATACTGGCAAAGCCGAACTAACGAGAACTTGATCGGCTTCTGGCAAAATTTTAGTCTCAGCAATTTCTTCGATGGTTTGAGGTTCCTCGCTCATATCTTGTCCAGACCCGCGCATACTAACGAGGTAAATGCTGTTCAGGGTCAAAATCACCCCTATCCATTGAGCGAAGGTGAGATTTTCACCTAAGAAGAGACTGCTAAACATGAGTGCAAATACTGGCGTTGAGAAGGTCAAAGCGCTCAAAGTAGTCAAACTACCTGAAGAAGCAAAAAAGAAAAATAATCCATAGGCGATCGCACTGCCCATAATCGCCATATAGACCATGCCGAGCCATCCCCAAGCGTTCAAGGCTTGCCATTGTTGCTGCTCGATTTGATTGGAGATTAGCAACAATGGTAACCCACCAATAATCATGTGCCAACCTGTCGCCATCACGGGATCGGCATGACGCACCACAGGACGAATCAAAATTGTACCGATCGCCATTGATAACGATGCACCGAGCATAAACCATTCACCCAGCGTAAATACTCCCGCTTCTAAAACCGTTGCAAAGTCCCCTGCGAGCAAAGCTGTCATCAATTCCGATGGCAACCCAATTAGCCCAATTCCGACGATACCCACAAATAGCCCAAGCGTTGCCCCCAGCCCAATTCTTTCTTTGTATAAAACCGCAGCCATCACCGCTACTGCTAGAGGCTGAGAATCGATCAGTAAGGAGCCAAGCCCTGCATCAGTCCGCACTAAGCCCTGTGCCAAAAAACCTTGAAACATCGTGCCATCAACTAATGCAAACAAACTAATCCATAACCAAGCCTGCCAACCTTTGGGCTGCTGTCTCCCAAAATAGGCCGCACCGACAATTAACAATAACCCTGCGGGAATCAAGCGCATAGCCGCCATAAACATTGGGCTGGTCTGAGGCAGCAGTGCTTTCATCACTACCATTGCTGTACCCCAAAGAAAAAATGGCGCAATTATTAAAGGTGACTGACGGGTTAGCCCAGAGGTACTGGCTGGTGTGGATGACTGCATATTGTAGTTGTTGGATAGGAATTGCAATTTTTGTTTGCGAACATGCTTAGAGCTGTCGCCAGTTCAAGAAGCGTTAGGCGGCGCAAAGCGATGCCTAACGCTTCTTGAGTTTTGATAAGAATTATTAACCATATTATCTCGATCAAAAACCAGAATTTTGAATCATTGCCAACAAAGCGCATAAGAATCCATCAAAAGGAATGTATAGATCTTGCTATAAACCCAAGAAGCGGGTGGCGGAGCTTTGCGCCGCCACCCGCTTCTTGGGTTTGCAAGTAACTAAAGCTATATCTCGATCTTCACAAAAAAGATGAAAGCGGCGCTTCGCGCCGCCTTCATCTTTTTTGTCATACTGGTGGGGCATGTCGCCAAAAAGCAGCAATTTATCGGAAAAACTTGAACTTTTGTGAAGTGCTTACCCTGTATGCGTTACACTAATTTTGTTTAGGAGCTAAAACCTGAAATGCTCTCTCTGAGAGCATTTCAGGTTTTTAAACAAGAATTGTGGCAATAAGTATTTAAAAAAAACTGCTCAAATCCCTATAAATTAATCGTTGTGTATATACACAAGTGGCAAGTTGCTATTAGAATGATCAAACAGAAGTCATAGTCAGTGCGGCTTCCACAAAAAGCGATCGCACAAGTATTTCTTTGACATTAAACTCATACTCTCAAATCATCTCTATATATAAGGGGAAACCTATGAACAAAGGTGAACTAGTTGATGCTATTGCTAAAAAAGCTGCCGAAAAGGGCTTGTCAGTCAATAAAAAGACTGCCGACGAAGTTCTTTCTGCAACCCTTGAAGTAATCATCGATACTGTAGCTGGCGGAGACAAAGTAACTTTGGTTGGATTTGGCTCCTTTGAGGCTCGCGATCGCAAAGCCCGCGAAGGACGCAACCCTAAGACTGGCGAAAAGATGGAAATTCCTGCTACGAAGGTTCCTGCCTTCTCTGCTGGTAAGTCCTTCAAAGAACAAGTCAGCCCTCCTTCTGACTAATTCTTGAAAAAAAAGAGGAAGCGCTTAGCGCTTCCTCTTTTTTTGTTGACAAGCTCACAAATAAGCTCAAAACTAGACGAAAGCTGAGAGCTTGCAATACCCATGACTACTCTACTGTCTAATCGTTATCAAGTTTTGCGTGTGCTTGGCTCAGGTGGATTCGGTCAAACTTTTTTGGCTGAAGATACACAGATGCCATCGCGACGGATTTGTGTGATCAAGCAACTCAAGGCGATCGCTAATAATCCTGATATTTATCAAATTGTTCGAGATCGCTTTCAGCGTGAGGCAGCGACGCTCGAAGCTTTGGGCAAAGATAACGTACTTGTGCCAGAGCTTTATGCGTCGTTATGTGAAAATGACGAGTTTTATCTGGTTCAAGAATGGATTGATGGTAAGGATCTGCATGATCTTGTTCTTACTGAAGGATGTTTGACTGAATCTAAAGTTCAGAAACTGCTGCTCGATCTATTACCAACACTAGGACATATTCATGATCGCGGTATCATCCATCGCGATATTAAACCTGAAAATATTATTTTGCGGAATCGCGATCTCAAACCTGTACTCATTGACTTTGGCGCAGTCAAGGCAACCTTGGCTTCCGCGATGACAGCCCAAGGCGATGTAACCTGCTCGGTGGTAATCGGTACGCCCACCTTTATGCCATCGGAACAGGCGATCGGGCGAGTTGGGTTTGCCAGTGATTTGTATAGTTTGGGCTTAACGGCGATTTTTTTGTTAACAGGAAAAATTAGTTCTGAGTTAGACACCGATCCCCAGACTGGAGAATTATCATGGCAGCGCTACGCAGGAAATTTCAGTCCCGATTTTGTGAAGTTTTTAGACAAGGCAATTAGGTTGAATTTTCGCGATCGCTATGGCACTGCTAACGAGATGCTAGCTGCTTTGCGAGAAATTCTGGATGACTCCACCACGATTGTCACCCTCAAGCAAAATTCACCAGACAACGAAAATACGGTGATCGCCTTGGAATCAACGGAAGGACAGGTGGCGATCGATTCACGGTTTTACATCGCTTCGGGCTATGAGTCGCGCTGTTATGAGGAGATCAAAAAGGCGGGATCGCTATTGCGGATTAAGTCGCCTCATCGTATGGGTAAGTCTTCACTGATGGCAAGGGTGATTAATCATGCAGAGGGCTTGGGCTATCGCACCGTGATTTTAAATCTAGAGCAAACCAATCAAAAAATCTTTGCCGATCCTGAAAAATTCATGCAATGGTTTTGTGCATCCGTTGGTAGGGGGGTGGGCGTGCGGGTCAAGACTGAGGACTATTGGGATGATATTTTTGGCGCGAATGATAACTGTACGGACTATTTCGAGAAATATTTATTAGAGGGAAATGAACAGCCATTAGCGATCGCCATTGATAATTTTGATCGCGTGTTTAACTATCCCGAAATCGAGACGGATTTTTGCGGGTTGTTGCGCGGTTGGTACGAGCGATCGCGCAGTCATCCAATGTGGGGCAAATTGCGCTTAATCATTGTCCATTCCCTAGAACCCTATGCCCAAAAAGATATTAATCAATCACCGTTTAATGTGGGCTTTCCTGTGGAATTGCGCGAATTTAAGACGGAGCAGGTGCGTGACCTCTTGGTGCGCCATCGGTTGGTTTGGACTGATGCGGAACTTTCACAATTTATGGATTTGATCGGCGGACATCCCTATTTAGTGCGATCGGCGCTCTATCGGATTGCTTCGCGAGATATTACCCTAGAGGACTTTTTGCGAACTGCACCTACGGAAGCAGGGATTTACAGCAGTTACCTGATGGGACATCTCAAGACTCTTGAGGACTATCCTGAACTTGGCGAGGCGATGCAAAAGGTCGTAGTTGCCGATGCGCCCGTGCGATTGAGATCGGAGATTAGTTTTAAACTCGATAGTCAGGGTTTAATATCCCGCATTGATAACGATGTCACGCCGCGATGTTTGTTGTATAAGTTATACTTTCGCGATCGCTTAGGAGGTAGTTAAATGTCTAGCAACTTTCAATACCAAGTCGGCGGTAGCTTGCCGATTGATAATACTGCCTATGTGGAGCGACAGTGCGATCGCGAATTATTAGAACGTCTCAAAAATAGCGAATATTGCTTTGTGTTTAACTCGCGACAGATGGGCAAGTCGAGTTTGCGAGTGCGGACAATGCAACGGTTGCAGCAAGAAGGCTTTGTATGTGCGGTGATCGATCCGCAGACTCGGGGGACAACTTTACGCGAGGATCAATGGTATGCGGGGACGATTAAGCGCTTGATTGGCGATTTACATTTAGAAGCGGCGATCGACTTTCCGAAATGGTGGAAGGAACTAGATGCTCAATCAATTTCGGTAGTGGAACGTTTTGACTATTTCATTGAACAAGTTCTATTACCAAATATCCCCAACAAAATCGCGATTTTTATTGAGGAAGTGGATAATCTGCTTAGTCTCAAGTTTGATACTGATGGCTTCTTTATTCTGATTCGCTCCTTGTATGAACGTCGCGCCGAGAAGCCTGAATATCAGCGTTTGACCTTTGCTTTTTTGGGAGTAGCCACACCTGCGGATTTGATCCGAGGTAAGGGAAGTTCGGCTTTTAATATTGGTCATGCGGTGGAGATGAGTGGGTTTACACTGCAAGAGGCGGAACCTTTGGCACGAGGTTTAGGCGATCGCGTCAGCGATCCGCAAGCAGTGTTAGCAGCGATCTTAAATTGGACAGGTGGACAACCTTTTCTGACCCAAAAGCTTTTGACTTTAATCGCGGCTGAGGCTGATGCAGGGCAGATTTCGCCTGTTGAGCTTGTAAGCGCGATCGCGCATGAGAAGGTGATTGAGAATTGGGAAGCACAGGATATTCCTGCACATTTGAAGACAATTAGAGATAGAATTTTGCAGAGTGATGAGAGGGGAAGGGGGCGGCTTTTGGGTTTGTATCAGCAGGTTTTGGATGGTGATCCCCCCCAGCCCCCCTTGGGAAAGGGGGGAGAAGAAATCTTGTTAGAGATTCCTTTAGAAGGGGGAGAATCAGAAAAGCCCCCCTTTGCAAGGAGGGTAGGGGGGATCTCTTCAGGAATCATCGCTGATGAGAGTTATGACCAGATGCAGTTGCGGTTAACGGGGTTGGTGGTGAAGCGCGATGGTCGATTGATTGTTTACAATCAGATTTATGGGGCGGTGTTTAATCAGGCTTGGGTAAGTCGAGCGTTGGGGGATCTGCGTCCTAGTTTTTATGGTTCGGCTTTTCAGGCATGGCAGGAGAGTGATGAGCAGAAGGAGTCTTTTTTGTTGCGGGGTCAGGCTTTGGTGGATGCGGAGGCTTGGGCTAAGGGGAAAAGATTGAGTGATGAGGATGAGCAGTTTTTGCGGGATAGTCGGGAGGTGGAGAAGCGAGAAAGCTTTCTCAAGCTAGAGGCGGAACAACAGGCACGGGAGGTTGCGGAACAGGAACGGTTAATTGCGGTTAGGCAACAGGAAATAGCTGAGGAAGAGGCAAGGATTTTAGGTGATGCGAAGCAAAAGGCAGATCGCAGGGTTAAAGTTGGTTCGGCGATTTTGGGGATGACTTTGTTATTGGCAACGGGTGCGGGTTTATGGGCGGCGCGAACCGTGAATGAGTCGAATGTGAAGATTGCGGATACAAGGAAAGATGCTGAGTCGAAGGTGAAGGATGCTGATGAGAAGGTGGTTTCGGCAAAGCAAGAGGCTGAGAAGATTGGGAAGAATGCAGACGAAGCAAAGAGAGATGCTGATCAAAAGGTTAGAGATGCCAATGAGAAGAAGAAAGACGCTGATCAAAAGGTTGAGGAGGCACAAAAAAATCTAGCTGCGGCGAAGGCTGAGTTAGACAATGTGGTGCAGACTTCGGAAGCACAGGTAGCGGCTGCTGAGGCTAAGATTGCGGATGCTGAGAGTAAGGTACAGGAGGCGTTGGCACAACAGGCTATAGCTAGTCAAAATGTGAAGGATGCTAATGATGATATTAAGTTGGCAGATGTGAGGTTAAAGGCGATTGAAGCTAAGAGTGATTTTCAGGATGAGCAAACGTTTGATGCTTTGCTCAAGGCAGTCAGTGCAGGACATAAACTTAAGGAATTAGATCCTGCGATAAGGGAAAGAGATAAGTCAAATACGCAGATGCTGGTGACAGCTAATTTATCAAGATTTGTGTATGGAGTCCGAGAAAAAAAACGCTTTTCCTATAGCCGACGTATCACTAGCGTAGCCTTTAGTCCAGATGGGAAGATGATTGCTACTGGTAGTTCTGACAGTACTGTCAAATTGTGGAATCTGGAAGGCAAAGAACTCCAAACTTTCAAAGGGCATAAAGATAGCGTTGATAGCGTAGCCTTTAGTCCAGATGGGAAGATGATTGCTACTGGTAGTTCTGACAACACCGTCAAATTGTGGAATCTGGAAGGCAAAGAACTCCAAACTCTTAAAGGTCATACTTCTTTTGTTAGGAGCGTAGCCTTTAGTCCCAATGGGAAGATGATCGCTACTGGTAGTTTTGACAGTACTGTCAAATTGTGGAATTTTGATGGTAAAGAACTCCAAACTCTTAAAGGTCATACTTCTTTTGTTGAGAGCGTAGCCTTTAGTCCCAATGGGAAGATGATCGCTACTGGTAGTTTTGACAATACTGTCAAATTGTGGAATTTTGATGGTAAAGAATTTCACAATTTCAAAAACCTCGTAGGACATAAAAACAGTGTTAATAGTCTAGCCTTTAGTCCTGATGGCAATACAATTGCCACAGGAAGTGGAGACACCACTGTCAAATTATGGAATCTTGATGGCAAAGAACTTCAAACCTTCAGGGGGCATAAAGGTAGCGTCAGTAGCGTAGCCTTTAGTCCCGATAGCAAGACGATTGCCACTGGAAGTGGTGACAGCAATGTCAAATTGTGGGATTTGGAAGGCAAAGAATTCCAAACTTTCAAAGGACATAGGCATAATGTTAATAGCGTAGTTTTTAGTCCCGATGGCAAAACCATTGCCACTGGTAGTTCTGACACCACCATCAAATTATGGAATCTGGAAGGCAAAGAACTCCAAACCTTGAAAGGTCATAGTAATTTTGTCCATAGCGTTGCCTTTAGTCTCGATGGCAAGACTATTGCGACAGCAAGTGCGGACAGAACCGTCAAATTGTGGAATCTGGAAGGGAAAGAAATCCAAACCTTGAAAGGTCATAGTGATCGTGTCTATAGCGTTGCCTTTAGTCCCGATGGCAAGACTATTGCGACAGCAAGTGCGGACAGAACCGTCAAATTGTGGAATCTTGACGGTAAAGAACTTCAAACCTACAGAGGGCATGATTCTTCTAGAGTAGTCTTTAGCCCCGATGGCAAGACCATTGCGACAGCAAGCGCGGACAGAACCGTCAAATTGTGGAATCTTGACGGTAAAGAACTTCAAACCTACAGAGGGCATGATTCTTCTGTCAGTAGCGTAGTCTTTAGCCCCGATGGCAAGACCATTGCCACTGGTAGTTTTGACAACACCGTCAAATTATGGAATCTTGATGGCGAAGAACTCCAAACCTACAGGCATGATTCTTTTGTCAGTAGCGTAGTCTTTAGTCCCGATGGCAAGACCATTGTCGCAGGAAGCTCTGATGACACTGTCAAATTGTGGAATCTTGATGGGAAAGAGATGCAAACCTTCAAGGGTCATAGCAATACTGTTGCCTTTAGTCCTGATGGGAAGACTCTATCTGCTAGTAGTTATGACCTGAGCGTGAAATTATATAACCTAGACTTTGATGATCTTATGGCAAAAGGGTGTGACTGGTTGCGTGATTACTTGACTAACAACCCCAATGCAACCGATGAGGAGAGAGCAGCCTGTGGCATTGAGCCAAGGAAAAAGTAAAAAGGTAAAAGGAAAAAACAGGGATAATGTTTATTATTTTCTCGCTAGATATAATCGATATAATGATCGCATCAACTAACCTATGCCTATCACCCTCCAACCCGAACAAGAGCAATTCATTCAAACCCAACTTGCTACAGGACGCTACACCAACGCCACTGAAGTAATCGCCGAAGCATTGCAACTTCTAGAAAAACGTAACCATTACGATCACTGGGTCGAAGAACTCCGCAATAAAATCGACATCGCCGTCGCAGAATGCGATCGCGGAGAAGGCGTTGATGGCGAAACAGCAATTAATCAGCTAAGAGCTAGAAGCCATGTTTTCAGATTAAACTAGAGAATAGGTAACAGGGTAACAATATGCAAGAGGTCTGCACGATGCTCGACACACCAACCCAATATATGCACATCCAACTTCAAGGCAACGTACCCATCATCGCAGGTACGACCATGAAAGTCGTCGAGCTAATCACATCGCACCTCACCTATGGCTGGAGTCCTGAAGAATTACATTTTCAATATCCCCATATTGCTCTCAGTAAAATCTACTCAGCCCTCGCCTACTACTGGGATCACAAACAAGAACTTGATACCGACATCCAGCGTCGCCTCGACTATGCCGAACAAATGCGACTAAATGCTCCCATCTCGCCATTGCAAGCCAAACTTCAAACAAGATAAGCTATGGCGATCGCACTTTACATGGACGAAAACGTACCGCGCCAAATTTTACTTGGATTGCGTCTGAGAGGAGTAGATGTACTTTCTGTTCAAGAAGATCAGCGATCGGGCGATCCAGACCCGCTAGTTTTAGCAAGAGCCAACGAGTTACAGAGAGTCTTATTCACCAGAGATGATGATTTTTTAGCGATCGCCCATCAACTTCTGCAAGAAGAGACTAACTTTATTGGCATTATTTACGCCGCACAACAAATTGCGAGTATAGGAGTTTGTGTAAGGGATTTAGAACTAATTGCCAAAGTTAGCGATTTGGAAGACTTTACTAATCATATCCAATACTTGCCTCTCTAGCTTAGAGGAGCCTCACTATGAGCCGATTAACCCTACGCTTACCAGATACACTACACCAACAACTAATCCATTTAGCAGAAAGTGAAGGAGTATCTTTAAATCAATACATTGTCTACGCTCTAACTCGTCAATCTTCTGTAAATTACACCGTTCACCCAATTCCCAAACAAGAAACTAATCAACAACAATCAGGCTTCACTGACCTTTTGCAAAAGCTAGGAACGGCATCTCCCACTGAAATAGAAATAGCATTAGTAGAACGAGAAACCGTTGAACCAGAAAAAGAACTAACCCCTGAAATCATTGCCCAATTTCAACAAAGACTCCAAAGCAAGGAAAAAGTAAAAAGGTAACAGGAGTGACTCATGGCAACCTTAACTATTCGCCTACCAGACGACAAACACCTCAGACTAAAAAAACTCGCAGAAAGTCAAGGCTTGAGCGTCAATAAACTCATTGAAGAACTCTCCACGATCGCCCTTGTCGAATTTGATACCCATACCAGATTTAAGCTGTTAGCAGCTAAAGGCGATCGGGCGATCGGGCTAAAACTACTTGATAAATTGGATTCCCTAACCGAATATAACAGAGATTATGATTAATCCCTACGTCAAAAAAGTTAAGCTCCTTGACAACTATTAAGGAGTAACGACAAGTCTAGTCGAAGAACTCCGCAACAAAATCGACATCGCCGCCGCAGAATGCGATCGCGGAGAAGGCGTTGATGGCGAAACAGCTATTAATCAGCTAAGAGCAAGACTTCACAGGATCTGAAGACATAGAAATTACGTGAGTGCTTAGAGGCGATCAAAATCTAGAAGCCATGTTTTCAGATTAAACTAGAGAATAGGTAACAGGACAAAAATATGAAAGCGACAGTAACAATCGAACAAAGGATTATCGAACTTGTTAGAAGCTTACCTCTAGTCAAACAGAAGCAAATTTTAGATTTTGCTGAGTTTATTGGCAATCAAAACAAACAAAAAGACACCTTAAATCCCGATCGCCAATCTATATCTGCCCTAGAACTAGCAGGCGATCTCATCGGTTCTCTCGATATTGGCGGCGATATTTCCCTTCAAAAGCATGAACTCAAAAATCAAAACCTAGCATGAGCCAGCAAATTATTCTCGATGCTAGTGTTTTTGTGTCACTGATTGATCGTCGCGATTCTTATCATAATTGGGCAGTTCGCGAACTAGCCAAAATTTCACCACCATTAATCACCTGCGAAGCCGTCATCACCGAGACTTGCTTTTTACTCCAAAGGATACCTTCCAGCAAAGAGATCATCTTCTCTTTTATTGATAAAGGCGTTGTCCAGATTCCTTTTCATCTAGACGAAGAGAATCAAAGCGTAGAAAAACTTCTTGTCCGCTATCAAAATGTACCAATGTCCTTAGCAGATGCCTGCTTGGTGAGGATGTCAGAAATTTATGAGAATAGTGCTGTTCTGACATTAGACAGCGATTTCACAATTTATCGAAAACACCGCAACGAGAAGATTTCCGTAATTATGCCCGACTTGTAAACAAGTAAAAAGGTCAAAGGAAAACATTCAGATTAAACTAGAGAATAGGTAAACAGCGTAACAATATGCAAGAGGTCTGCACGATGCTCGACACACCAACCCAATATAGAAGGGGCGCACTCTCACAACCCATTTAGGATTGCTATATAGCCATCCCAAAACACCAAATGGCTAAGCCATTTGGTGTTTTGGGATAAAGCAAGATGCAAATAGCGATATCGAACTCACTTTTACTTAAAGCTCGTTTATCAAATCATCCCAAGATAGAAGATTACAGAGAAAAATCAGTTTTCTATCCCTAACGAGAATGTCAGTTCGACGAAAGCGAAAAATGGTAAGAATCGCTTAGCGATTCTTACCATTTTTCGCCATTTGCGGCGTTCGCACGCCGCAAATGGCTATATCGAACTCACGTTAACGAGAACATCTCGCGCTCCACGTAGAATATTTTATTGTTTAGGTGTTTTTTGCTGAATTTTTTTATCGATCGCTTGCAATGCTTTTTCGTGTTCCTCAAAAGTACGACTAAATACATGACTGCCGTCAAACTTAGCCACAAAAAACAAGTAATCGGTAGTCGCTGGATCAAGAGTAGCCTTAAGACTCGCTAATCCAACTGAAGCGATCGCCCCAGGGGGCAAACCTTCATTTAAATAAGTGTTATAGGGTGAAGCAGTACGAACTTGGTCTAAGGTAAGAGGATTTTCAGGTGTTTGGCGAATATTTAAGCCATATTCAACCGTAGGATCGGACTCTAAACGCATATTTTTTTTGATGCGATTCCAGAAAACACCAGAAATGATCTGCCGCTCTGATTCAATTACTGCTTCTTTTTCCACAATACTTGCCAGAGTAACCCAATCTTTAAGGCTAATTTTGACCTTCGGATTACCAGACTGATTGTCTTGATAAAGCGGTAAAGCCACTTCTTCAAAGCGATTAAGCATCAAATCAATAATCCGATCAGGTGTCGCTTCCGAAGGCAAGATTTGATAAGTGTCAGGGAAGAGAAATCCTTCTAGACTAGGAATGTCATCAGGGAGCCAAGTGCGTCGCTTAGGACTGATCCGCTGAGCCGCAATCACAAAATCCTTAGCCGCAAAAAAGCCTTGCTCCTCAAATAAACTTGCCATCTGCGCGATCGACCAACCTTCAGGAATCGTAAATCTTACTTCTGAAGATTTGGCTGTCTGGATTTGAGCTACAACTTCTGGTAATGATTGATTGGTCGCAAAGTCATAGGTTCCCGATCGCAGGGCTACTGACTCACTACTTCGCAGCGACTGCCACGTTACCCACAAACGCAAAGCTAAAGCAGAACGAATTACGCCTGCGGATTCTAGCTCTTGGGCGATCGCTTGTGTTGGCATCCCATCGGATATCGTTAATCGAATTTTCGCCCCAAAATTGCTAGGTGCTGCACTTGCCCAAATCCACCAAGAACTGCTGACAATACCAGTAACAAGGATAGTTAAGGGAACGGCAACACCATAAAATAGCCAGTTAGAACTCTTCTTCGGCATCTTCTGTGCTGAGGACATGGTCTAGATATTGCTCCACATAAGGCTCAAGGGCTGCCATTTCTTCAGGGGTAAGGACTTCAGGCTGACCGTCATCTCCAACTTTAGCAATAAACATCAGAGGATCGAGGGATGTAAATACAGAAAAAGCTTGCTCTTCGTAGTAGAAATGGGCTAGTTCTTGAAATTCACCACAGTTGCCATCTTCTTCGGTATCGATCTCAATAATATCGTCTTCAGTTGGCTCAGGTAATTCACCTTCAACCGTCAATGTATGTGCCGAACGTTTTAGTGAAAGATTTTGTTCTGCTAAAACCGCCTGAGCTACTGGGAAAATTAGGTCAATTTCCTCTTCGGTGACATCGACTAATTCAGTTTCTTCTTCGTCATCGGTTTCTTGCCATGCAAAGATTTGCACAGAAAAGTCTACTGGTTGCAGCAACAAATATTCGGTGCTGTCCACTTTAAACGCGGTTTCGACAGTGCAAGGCAAGCTCTTACCTGCGTCATCCTTAAGTACGATCGTCGATCCTTCCATAGATTGCTGTTTTGTATCCTATAGCACTACTAGCTCAGAGAAACCCTCTTGTATAAGGCTTTTGGCGCTTTTAAGCATTATGACAGCAAAAGGGACAGTTTATAGAAAAGTCTCGCTTCGCGATATTTTTCTATGGGGTTGGTTGACGTTTGAGAGCTAGCCATTGTTGCAAGATTAGGGCAGCCGCCTTGCGATCAATCATTTCCTTGTTATGTCTTGTGGAAATGCCCTGCGATCGCATCATTTCTTCGGCTTCGTAGGAGGTTAAGCGCTCATCGACAAATTCCACAGCTATACCTAATTGCTTGGCAGCACCATTGGCAAATTTTTGGACATGTTTGGCTTGATGACCGAGGGAGCCGTCCATGTTGTAGGGTAAGCCCACCACAAGCGTGTCAATATCGCGCTCGACTATTAGCGATCGCAGGATTGCCATGTCTTCATCCCATGATTTACGAGTAATTGTGGTGATGCCATGCACAGATATACCGAGGCGATCGCATCCTGCTACCCCAATCCGTTTTCTACCGACATCTAGCCCTAATGCTGCATATTGCATAAATTAATTTTATAGCTGTCGCTAGTCATGTTAAAGCAAAACCCAAAAGAGAGTTGCGGCGCAACTCTCTTTTGGGTTTGTGTGTCGTGCAAAGCTCGACACACTATTGATTTTGAAATGGTTGAACTTTTTGAATTAAAGTTTGCGATCTTGCAATAATCGTCGTCCAGTCATCTTCAGCGATCGCCTCTGGTGAAAATAAATGGCTAGAAATGCCCACCGCGATCGCCCCAGCCGCCAGAAATTGATCAGCATTTTGAATCGTAATCCCGCCCGTCGGAATTAACGGAATATCGCGCAACACGGGCTGTAAGCATTTTAGATACTCAACACCACCAAACACCTTAATGGGAAAAACCTTAACTGCGGCTGCTCCAGCCTGCCAAGCCGTAATTATTTCCGTCGGTGTCAGCGCCCCCGCAATTACAGGAATATTACTTTCGACACCCTTGGCAATCAGTTCAGGATTGGTATGAGGGGTAAAAAGAAAGCTACAACCACAGCCAATCGCCCTTTCTACACTATCAATATCTAAAACCGTGCCTGTCCCGATTTTGCAATCAGGTAACTCCTGCTGCAATTTGGGAATCAGTGATTCGGCGCGATCGGTATTCCAAGCAATTTCGATCAGCTTAATCCCACCTGCGGCGGCGGCAAGGGCCATTTCCCGTGCAGTCACAACATTATCTGCACGAATAACGGCGATAATGCGATGCTGCTGCAACAAACTGATCCAAGGATTCACAGGTTTTGTGCAAAAAGTTGCATTTGCGTTTAACTCCCAAAGATCATTACACAAAGCACAGTTTTTGCAAACCCAGTAAAAATGGCTACTTTTAAGTACCTGTGCAAAACAAATTACCAAACCCGTAAAGTTGCGCCCCTGCGGGGCGCAACTTTACGGGTTTGGCTTGTAATTGATTATACCTAGCTACTTAAAGAACAAGGGGCTTAAGCCCCTTGTCTCGCTATGGTTGCAAAAGTTGGGAATTCCTCAGAGGCTGTCGTGCTTCATAATATGTTTTGGATACAAATTATAAAGAATATCTATGGCTTTGAATGTTGGCGATCGCGCCCCAGATTTTAGCGTGGCTGATACCCACGGCAATATTGTGACCCTTTCTAGTCTCAAAGGTAAGCGGGTTGTTCTATATTTTTATCCCCGTGATAACACCCCTGGATGCACCAAGGAAGCTTGTGGTTTTCGCGATAACTACGCTCAGTTTCAAGCAAAAAACACCTTGATTTTTGGTGTTAGCACCGATGATGCTAAGTCCCACCAAAAGTTTACAGAGAAGTTTGACTTACCTTTCCCGTTGCTTTGTGATGTCGATGCTCAAGTTGCCACAGCCTACGAGAGCTATGGCAAAAAACAAATGATGGGAAAAGAGTATATGGGTATCTTCCGCAATACCTTTGTGATCGATCCAGAAGGTAAAATCGAGAAAATTTATCTCGCCGTCAAAGCCGAACCCCATCCCGCTCAAGTTCTCGCGGACATCTAATTAAAGAGGAGGCGCAAAGCGCCTCCTCTTTAATTGATAGCACCAAGCGCTGTAAAAATTTCTGAGGTGTAAACATTGAATCCAAGCACAAGCAAGACTGCTAACTCAACTAAATTAACTAATTGGGTAATTCGCGATCGCCAATTTATTTGGGGCGATCGCACATACCTAATGGGCATTTTGAACGTTACACCCGATAGTTTTAGCGATGGCGGTCAATATAATTCACGGGATGCAGCTTTAAAACAAGTCGCGCAAATGCTGCCTTATATTGACATTCTCGATATTGGTGGCGAATCGACGAGACCTAATGCTCAGCCAGTGAGTGCTGAAGAAGAAAACGATCGCATTTTGCCGATCATCGAAGCAGTTCGGGCTGAATATCCCCAATTACCCATCTCCGTTGATACAGTCAAGGCAAGTGTCGCTAAAGCCGCGATCGCCGTAGGGGCAGATATGCTCAACGATGTGTCCGCAGGCAGATTTGATTCTGAAATGTTACCTCTCGTAGGAAAGCTGCAAATACCAATTTTTTTGATGCATATGCAAGGAGAACCACGCACGATGCAAGAAAATCCTAAATATCGCGATGTGGTAAAGGATGTGAAGCAATTTCTTGCCGATGCGATTTTGGTCGCCAAAGCTTGTGGCATCCCAAAAGATTTAATTGCGATCGATCTAGGAATTGGTTTTGGTAAAACTACTGAACATAATCTTCAACTTTTAAGAAATTTGCCAACCTTTCAAGAAATTGGCGCACCCTTGTTAATGGGAGTATCACGTAAAAGTTTTATTGGTAAACTTTGCGATCGCCCCGATCCTAAAGATCGCTTATTTGGAACCATTGCCGCCTGTACAGCCTGTATTGCAGGGGGCGCAGATATCTTACGAGTACATGATCCCAAGGAAATATTTGATGCTTGTCAAATCAGTGATGCAATATATCGATAAAATAGATTTTGAGTACTTATCGATATATTGCATAATCTTCATGCATAACTGTCAATATCAAAAAGTATCCGTAACAGTCCATCAGTTACAATAGCCAAACAGGATGTAGGCTTTAATACAATCCAGTAAAGTTTGTAATCATTTTTTAGAGGGCAAGACGTGCCACAGGCTAAGCATTTGCTGATTGGTTCCACCCGATCAGGCAGTGGAAAATCAGCAACAATTTTGGGATTAACATATAACTTGCAAGCTAAAGGTTACAAGATTGGCTATGGTAAGCCAATAGGTACTTTTACGACCAAAGAATTACCCGAATCAGCCGAACGCACTGAAGCTGATGTGGAATTTATTAAGCAAGCGCTAAATTTGCCGCAATCCCTTTTGCGACCCACTCTACTGAATCTCGACAGATCTGCCCTCCAACATCGCCTATCTGGTGAAGATACATCTGATTACAGCACTAAGTTGGATGAGTATAAAAAATTAATTGAAGGCGATCTCGTACTTTTAGAAGCCCCTGCTAATACGGCTGAAGGCGCGATCTTTGGGCTTTCCCTAGAGGAAATGGCTGATCAACTCGAAGCGCCTATTTTGTTAGTCATGCGATTTGGCTCGTTGTTAGTGGTTGACCATATCTTGATGGCAAAACGACGCTTTGGCGATCGCCTATTAGGAGTGGTGATCAATGACATTCCTGATGAGCAGTATGAAACATCGTTGGAGATTCTCCACCCTTATCTTGAAAATCAAGGCATTCCCGTATTTGCGCTCATGCCAGAGAATCGCACTTTGCGAAGTGTCAGCGTCGCGGAAATTATCGAGCAACTGGGGGCAAACGTCCTCTGCCGTCCTGAAAATATTGATTTAGGCAAAATCATGGTTGAGGAACTCAAAATTGGGGCGATGGATGTCAACTCCGCTCAAAGCTATTTCCGCAAGTCCTTTAACAAAGCTGTAATTACTGGCAGTAGCCGCATCGATCTCCAGTTTGCAGCCCTAGAAACATCAACAAACTGCTTAATTTTGACAGGTCGTCCTTTTATTAGTGATGATGTCGCCCATAAAGCCATGGAATTAGGTGTGCCAATCCTCTCAGTCAGCAAAGACACTCTTAGCACGGTCAGTATTATCGAGGGCTGTCTGGGTCAAGTACGCTTGCATGAGGGAGTGAAAGTAACAAGCATTTGCGACATGATGGCAAAACACTTTAACTTTGATCGCTTCCTAAAGTTAATGAATATTAAAGCTCTAGCTACAGCTTAAAAAGAAAGAGAGAGCGCTTTGCGCTCTCTCTTTCTTTGGGGATTTTACATTTCCTGTAATGTTTTCCAACCAGGTAGCCAAAGCGATCGCCTCTTTAGAGCTTTAGCATTGAGCCAAAACCTTACAGAATCATCACAAGCTGCTTTGATCTCTGCAAAAACTAAATCTCCTTCATTTTTGCGATTGACTACCACAAAATGTCGCCACCCGAAGGTTTCTTGCATCGCCGTCCATTTAGACCCAATCAAATGCGGAAATTTTTGTTTTTTGGTCATATCACCTCATAAAAAATGCGGCTAGCCGCATTTTTTATGTCTAATCAATATCGTCGTCATCATTGTCGTCGTCGTCATCATCGATGTAATTAGGGTCATCGCCTAACATCAATTCACTTAATTCTTCAGCTTCATCATCAAACTTTAAGCTCGACTCAGTACCTTCTCTAGCAATTAAGCGCCCTGTGGACTCTAGCCAATCAAGAATAGAAACTTCCTGTTGTGTAGGGATGAGTGCTGCGGGTTGGTTGCGGCGCTGAACGCGCAAAGCGGGGTTGTTAATCATAAAAATATCAAATAAAAATCTTTAGTTTTTTTTCAATCAGTGTACAAAGTAAACTGATTGAAAATACGGTAATGCTAAAAAGGTAATGATAGGCTGCGCTTCGCGCTGTCTATCATTACGCACATAAATCATTTCCTTTTTAGGACTACCGAAAATACTGCTTGAGAATTTAGAAACCTGCGGGCAAACCTAAGCCACCAGTGAGATCTTCCATTTTTTGTTTCATTGTGCCAGTAGAAAGCTGATAAGCATCCTTGAGGGCTGCAAGTACCAAGTCTGATAAAACTTCTGCGCCTTCATTCAAAGCTTCAGGAGCGATTTCCACACTTTGAGGTTCTTGGTTGCCGCTTAGAGTGATTTTTACCAAACCACCACCCGATTCACCAGTTAAACGTAATTCATCTAATTCTTCTTGCAGCTTTTTAGCGCCTTCTTGAATTTGCTGGGCTTTTTGGAAGGCTTCTTTCATTTTGCCTAAACCAAAGCCAAATCCTTTTCCCTCTGACATAGCAGTATCAGTTTTATCCTAAGTTTTCCTGTACATTATGTCACTAATCGTCACGGTTCGGTAAGTACGGTCATCTGGATCTAGCAATTCTCAATATAAAACCGATTTTAACGTGAGTTCGATATCGCCATTTGCGGCGTGCTTCATACGACGAAAGCGAACTGACGTGATTTTGTTATTTCCATCGCCAAGGGCGATGGAAATAACAAAAAGCGTTCTCATTATGACAATTGCTATAGCCATCCTATTTTATTTGTGCGATTACAACGATTTGCGCTCAAATCCAAACCAAGAAAAAAATAAAAGCGTTGCTTTGCAACGCTTTTATTTTTTTCTTGTGGCTCTTTGATCGGTAATTGCTGTAGATGGGTTGATATAGCAATGTAAGTAGCTAGGCTTAAGTAAACTAAAAACCTAGAAAGCTATCCCGCCCGCGTAGCGGGCGGCGGGATAGCTTTCTAGGTTTTAGGCTTGAATTATGGTGAGCTACTTATATAAAAAAAGTTGTGAGAAAATAAAATATTTTTGTTGTTTCTAATGATAGCTATCGAAAAGAATAATGCTTAAAACTTTGTAAAGTTTAGTACAATGCTTAACATTCCTTAGAGTAAGTATTTATTCTCATTGACATGACATCAGCCCAATTTCCTTGGCTTACCGCGATCGTCCTGCTGCCCCTCGTAGGTTCCTTACTCATACCCATACTGCCCGACAAAGAAGGCAAAACTGTACGTTGGTATGCATTAGGCGTAGGCATCGCTGACTTCATTTTGATGTGCTATGCCTTCTGGAAGAACTACGATCCGAGCAGCGCGACATTTCAACTCACGGAAAAGTACACTTGGATACCCCAATTAGGTCTTAGTTGGGCAGTTTCGGTCGATGGCATCTCCGCACCTCTAGTTCTACTGGCTGGACTTGTCACCACTCTTTCTATCTTCGCGGCATGGCAAGTTAACATCAAACCGCGTCTGTTTTACTTCCTGATGTTGGTTCTATACTCCGCGCAAATCGGTGTATTTGTCGCCCAAGATTTATTGCTGTTCTTCATCATGTGGGAAGTTGAGCTAATTCCCGTCTATCTACTCGTTTCGATCTGGGGAGGTCAGAAACGCCAGTACGCAGCTACCAAATTTTTGCTTTATACCGCCGCCGCATCTATTTTCATCCTAGTTGCTGGCTTAGCGATGGCGCTCTATGGCAATAACCTCACCTTTGACATGGCTGAGCTAGCTCTCAAAGATTTCCCTATTGCCTTAGAACTTCCACTTTATGCAGGTTTATTAATTGCCTTTGGTGTCAAACTCGCAATTTTCCCTCTCCACACTTGGTTGCCTGATGCCCACGGGGAAGCATCTTCTCCCGTATCGATGATTTTGGCTGGTGTATTACTGAAAATGGGTGGTTATGGTCTAATCCGTCTGAATATGGGATTACTTGACCATGCCCATGTTTACTTTGCGCCAGTTTTAGCAATGCTCGGTGTCATCAATATTGTTTATGGTGCAGTGAATTCCTTTGCCCAAGTCAATATGAAACGCCGCCTTGCATTTTCATCGGTCTCACACATGGGATTTGTGCTAATCGGCATTGCCTCGTTCACGGACTTGGGAATCAGTGGTGCGATGTTGCAAATGATTTCTCACGGCTTAATTGCTTCTGTGTTGTTCTTCCTCGCAGGTGTAACTTACGATCGCACCCACACGATGTTAATGACAGAGATGGGTTATATCGGGAAAGTAATGCCTAAGGTATTTGCCCTATTTACTGTTGGCGCATTGGCTTCCCTTGCCCTTCCTGGGATGAGTGGGTTTGCTAGCGAAATCTCGATCTTTGTCGGGATGACTTCCAGTGATGTTTATAGCTCTACCTTCCGTACAGTGACGGTGTTTTTAGCCGCAGTTGGCGTGATTCTTACACCGATTTATTTGCTGTCGATGTTGCGTCAGATTTTCTACGCTTCCGATGCGAATCCTACCTGTGATATCAATCCATCCTGCGATATTTCGGACATTAGCCTCAAGGCTCAAGGTAACCAAGATGTAGTTTGTTTCGGTACAAATTGCATTTTGCCTAGTGAAGCTGAATTTAGCGATGCCCGACCTCGCGAAGTATTTATTGCAGTTTGCTTCTTAGTACCAATTATTGCGATCGGTGCTTATCCCAAAATGGCTACGAACCTCTACGATGCAACAACGACTGCGATCAATTCTCAGATGCGCCTTGCCCATGAGCAGGTTGCTTTGATCAGGGATAATGGGACTTTTGCAGAGCAATCTTATTTCCCAAGAATTTCTGAAGTTAAGGTTAAAGCAATTGTATCAAGCAAAAACTAATCCCAAAGTGTTTTGGGATTAAAAATGGCTAAGCCATTTGTGTTTTGAAAGCCTTTACTGGATTTGGTTTTTAATTCAACGTTAGTTCGATATCGCCATTTGCGTCGTGCGAAGCACGACGCAAATGGCGAAAAATGGTAAGAATCGCTTAGCGATTCTTACCATTTTTCGCTTTTGTCGAACTGGCGTTAATTCACAAAAGTGTGGTCGCACTTTTGTGAATTGGGATAAATTGCTCATCCAAGATCAAAAAAAAGAAAGCCACACTTTGTGTGGCTTTCTTTTTTTGATCTTGGATTAATTGCGGCGAATTATGGGTACTTGGCGAGTAGCGAGATCGCTCTCAGCTAAAATTTGCTTGACTTGAGGCTGCGCTAAGACTACTTTTACATCGGCAATAAGCCGATCGCCCCAGAGATTTTCAACTAAATGGGGAATTTTGCCATAGCGAGGATCGATTTTCATCGCTTCTACAGCTAGCTCAACAGCTTTAGTGCGATCGCCTTTGCGATAAAAAGCTGTGGCAAGGGCGAGGGTTGGCTCAGCCGCGAGAAATTCAATTTTTTCGGCTTGCTTGAGCGAGTTTTGCCATTTCGCGATCGCCTGATCGACATTGCCGCGTTCATACTCAACTAGACCGATGTTATTAGTAGCAGCCCAAAACTTGTTATCGATTACGAGGACATCATTGTAGATAGTCACTGCTTCGTCATAACGTTTGGTCAAAAAGTAAGCATTGCCGAGGTCAAACATCGCTGTGGCAGCTTTTGGCTCAAGGGTTAGTCCTTGTTTGAGGTTACTAATTGCTTCGGGATAATTTTTATTGCGGAGATAGGCAGCTCCCAAACTGAATAAAATCGTCGGCTCATCTTTTTTGAGATTATGCGCCAATTTCAAAGCCGTAATGGCTTCGGCGTATTGCTCTTTACGAAGATAGATGCTGCCAAGAATGCCTTGAGTTTGAAATGCTTTGGGCGCTAGTTGTGCGGCTAAACGAGCGCGAGGTAATGCCAAATCGTACTGCTCAAATTGAGCAAGTTGAGCGGCTTCCCTTGCCAAGTTGAGCGCTTGCTCTTCTAAGTTTCCAAAATTAATCCTTGTTGTGTGGGGCAGAAGAGCTTGAGCGCGTAGTGGAGAGGCTCCAACGCTAACTGATGCAAGTATTGCCAACAACCAAATTCGATGACGCACAGGTATAACTCTTACCAATTCTGAATGTTTTGAATATATTTCAAATGATAGCGCTTCTTTATCAAAACCGATTTTAGGTTTTCACAAAACCCAGAAAATTAAAGAGGGGCGCAAAGCGCCCCTCTTTAATTTTCTGGGTTTTAAAGATTTTTTGAGTAGCGATGCTTGCTAGAATAACTCTAGAATTTTGTTTGATTTATTAATCATATTTAAGAAAACCGCTATGGACTTCCTAAACCCTGTATTTTCCGCATTTTCCAGTATTAATTTTCAGCTAATTTTCCAATTGACTTGTTTAGCGCTGATTGTTGTTTCTGGCCCCGTCATCATCTTTTTGTTATCTGCTAACAGTGGCGACTTGTAATTAAACAAAAAAAGGAGGGTGCAAAGCACCCTCCTTTTTTTTATGAGCGCAAAGCGCCGTAGTTGCTAGCGACACGACTGGAAATACTGGTTACAAAGTCGATAAAGAAGCGATCGCTTTGTAACGCGTTAAAGGTTTTTTGACATATTTGTTGCAATGCATTAGTCATCGCAGGAGCAGATTGTGTTTCAGGTTGCTGCTCTAGATATTCCACAAAACTCATACCGCCAATGTGAGTTAAGTAGGCGGCGGTAACGGCTTGCATGGAGCCACCGATCGCATAGGTGAGCGCATTTACCTTAAAGCAGGAGGCGATCGCTGAGCTGGCGATTTCGATGCACCCAAGTTGTAATAATTGCTGGGCAATGATCATTGCAACTTGTTGAGTCTGTTTGAAATTGAGGGGACGATCATAAATTTTGCCGAGATCCATCAACATTTGGGTATTGATTGCGGCTCCAGCCAACAAATCGATCGCAGGGATGGGATTCGCAAAAACTGTCGTAGCGGCGATTAATTGATAACGATTAATGATTGTGGCGGCATCTTGGCGGCGTTGATGATTGATTGTGCCATTGATTTCCTGTAGCAAATTCTTGATTTGCAGATGGGTATTGTGAATTAGCAAATCTTCCCACTCATTAGAAAGAATTGTCTCAATGCGTTCTTTTAAAGCAGTCACATCTGGCGGTAGATCTTCCCACCATTCTTGAATTGCATCACTATGAACTGAATCTTCAGCATTGGCATATTGACGTACTTTGATGGGACTCGGCTGAGCGGCGATCGCCACAATATCAGTGGTAGCTAAGAAATGCTGAGTGCGTTCCTTGAGTTTGGCTAATACATTTTCGCGATCGCTTGGCAAATACAAATCCGTCTTATTAAAAACAAGAATTACACGCTTACCTAAACCAGCAAGGCGTTCGAGTTCGCAATATTCGCTATTGGTTAAATCTCCCTCCGTTACAAAAATCATCAGATCGGCATTTTGGACAACTTGCAAAGATTCGATTTCTCTCTGCTGTCCCATCGCTCCCATTTCTTGCGTCCCCGATGTATCAAGCAAAGAAATCTGTCGCTTAACCTTGTTTTCACTTTGAATTGGCGTTATGCCAACGGGTGAAAAATCGATTCCTTGACAAGCGTATTCTTGACGAGCGATCGTTGTGCCAATTGCTGCCCCAGTCTTACCTGCCTTGCGTCCCAACAAAGCATTAATTACCGAAGTTTTGCCTGCGGAGCCTGTGCCAAAAACGACGATCTGAAAATGATTTTTTTGGAGATTGTTGGTGATTTGCTGAGCTTGCGCGTCTAAGGTGTCACGCTTACCTAGATCGGCAATTTTGGCGATCGCCTTTTGCGCTTGCTGTAGTTCTTTAAATAGATAACTGCGATCGATTACCGTCGGTTGTTCTATCCCCGCAGCAAAGCTCTTTCGCACATTCACAAACAAAAGTGTGCCGCCAATCATTAGCGTACTTATGCTCAGTAAATGCCAGTCATGCTCAAGGGAAAATAAGGTGTTGGTGATCGCAGCAACACTGACAATCCCTAAACCTAATATCCATTTTTTTTGTAAAATTTTATGAGATAAGACTGTGCGATAGTTCAGCATTCACAACGTACTCTTAAAAACTTAATCTTAAATATCTTTGACTTACGGTTTTACCATTAAGTATCAAGATAGCAACAAAAATTTTATAGCAATCTCCGACCGAAAAAGCAGAAGCGTTAATTAGAAGTCCTGTTGCTGTGGGAACATTAGTTTAGGAGATTTCCTTGACTACCCATCATAAATTTTAAATACAGGCAAATGCTCAACGGAACGAATATATTTTTGATTGGGATGATGGGTGCAGGTAAAAGCACCGTCGGCAAGCTTTTAGCACAAAAATTAGGTTACAACTTTTTAGATACCGACCCACTTATTGAGAAATGTGCAGGGAAATCAATTCCTGAAATTTTTGCCAAGGATGGCGAAGAGACATTTCGCGATCTTGAACAACAAGTACTTTCACAAGTCTCGGCCTATACCCGTCTAGTTGTGGCAACAGGCGGCGGAATCGTCATGCGATCGCTCAATTGGTCGCACTTACACGATGGCATTGTTGTTTGGATTGATGTCCCTGTTGAGACTTTATACCATCGCCTCAAAACAGCATCGGAGCAACGCCCTCTTTTGCAAACTGCTGATCCATTACAAACCCTCAATGATATCTATAACCAACGTCGCGATCGCTATGCTCAAGCCGATATTTCGATCATGGTCACAGAGAATGAAACCACCGAAGCCGTCAGAGATCGCCTATTTGAGATGATCCAAGCTCGAATTTCCCCAGATCGACTCAAGTAAGTTAAGCAGACTGCACCGCAGTCTGCTTAACTTACTTGAGTCGTTGATTCGCGCCGCCTATAGTGTCTAGGTTTGCGATCTCAATCTGAGGGGTGCTAAGATAATTTTTTCAATTTGACGAAATTGGCTTTGCATAAACTCAAAAGCAACAGTGCAAGTGGAACAAGAGTGCTGCGATAAGCATCACCACTCTTAAAAAAGTTGGGACTAAACCGAAAATCTTAGTGCTGATATGACACCATCATCCCCTTCTCGCATACCATCCATAGATACCCACGCTACGATTGAGGCGACGATTGCTGTAATTGCCGAGAGCGAATCTTCATCTGTCAAGCTCAACAATCCAGCCCCAGCTTTAACTGATTTTCAAGATAGTTCTTATCGTAGTTCCAGTGCCTTAGCTGTAACCGCAGGAGGTAATTTTGCCTCTGTGCTTGCACCACTTACGCCCGAAAAGTTTAGCCAAGTCGTTAATGACGTTGAGCAAAGATTACGGATCGTCAATCAAACCCTCGGAATGCTCAATACCGACTTTGATGTGATCCTTGATGAAATGCTGCAAGCAATTCGTGGCAAGATTGGTGAATTGTTGTCAGCCGATCGCACCACAATTTTTTTATTAGATGCCGATAAAAATCAACTATGGACAAATGTACCTAGTGAAGATGGCAAAAATATTGAAATTCGGATTTCCACAGAGCCAACTAGCATCGCTGGTGAAGTCGCTACCTACGGTCACATCGTCAATATTCCCTTTGACTTTTTTGATGATCCGCGATCGTCTCAAGCTAAAAAGCAATTTGAGCGGACTGGTTATCGCACCTACTCCATGCTCTCCATGCCCCTGTTGAACGATAACGATCAACTGGTTGCGGTGGTGCAGTTAATTAATAAACTGCGAATTAACGATCCCTCTGTCCCTCTAGAAGATAGCGTCGATCGCGTTGGTTTTACGGAAGAAGATCAGGCTCTATTTGCCCAGTTTGCGCCATCAATGCGCCTAATTTTAGAAAGTTCTCAGGCGTTTTATTCGGCAGCTCAAAAACAACGTGCTGCCGATGCCTTGATGAAAGCAGCCATGTCTCTAGGACAAAGTTTAGATCTAGAGGCTACCCTTAAAAAGGTGATGGACGAAGCTAAGTTATTGATGAATGCTGATCGCAGTACTCTGTGGCTAATCGATCGCGATCGCAATGATCTCTGGACACAAATAGTTGATCACTACGGCTTAACCAAAGAATTGCGCGTACCGATGGGCGTAGGTTATGCAGGTCGGGTTGCCATTACAGGCGAAGTCTTAAATATTCCCTTTGATCTTTACGAGCATCCTGATGCTGATAATTCTAAAAAATTCGATCAAGCCAATGGTTATCGTACCTGTAGCCTACTTTGTATGCCAATTTTCAACTCTAACAAAGAGTTAATTGGTGTTACTCAATTAGTTAACAAGATTCAGCGTGGTGATTTTCCTGAATATGACCCCAACACATGGCCAGCTTCCCCTGAGAGATTCAAGGCAAGTTTCAATGGTAATGACGAAGAATTCATGAAAGTCTTCAACGTTCAAGCTGGTGTGGCGCTAGAAAATGCCAAGCTATTCGCCAAGGTTAAGCAAGAACAGCAAATGCAAAAGGACATTTTGCGAAGTCTTTCCGATGGCGTGATCTCTACGGATAAACATGGCAAGATTATCGCTGCCAATGAACGCGCCTATGACTTACTTGGAGTCGGAAATGCCTTATTAGAAGGCAAGTCTGTGTATGAACTGATCAACATTGAAAAGGCGAACTTCACTAAATGGTTTGAAACTAGTTTGGATGGCAGTGACGAAAAAAGCCGTAAGCAATATTATCCCGATCAAACCCTGCGCTCTACCGATGGCGAACAGCACAGCATTAATATTTCCATCAACACCATGTCTGAAGGAGACGAAGGTGAAGGCGTGCGTGGCGCTCTAGTCGTCATGGAAGACATCAGCCAAGAAAAACGCCTCAAAAGTACGATGTATCGCTACATGACCCAAGAGCTAGCCGAGCAGCTTCTGGCTGGTGGTGATGCCAAAATGGGCGGCGATCGCAAAGAGGTTTCCGTATTATTCTCTGATATCCGTAGCTATACCACCATTACCGAAACCCTTGCGGCGGAAGATGTGGTGATGATGCTGAACGAATATTTTGAAACGATGGTGGAGGCTGTCTTTAACTACAAAGGCACGCTGGATAAATACATCGGCGATGCGATTATGGCGGTGTTTGGTTCGCCCTTGCCAATTCCCGATCATGCATGGATGGCTGTGCAAACGGCGATCGATATGCGCCATCGTTTAAAAGAATTTAATATCAAGCGGCTCGAAAAACTGAAGCCACAAAATCAAAAAGAAATTGATATGGCGACGATCAAAATTGGCATCGGTATCAACTCTGATACGGTGATCAGTGGCAATATTGGCTCCACCAGACGCATGGAATTTACGGCGATCGGCGATGGGGTGAATCTTGGTTCACGGCTAGAGGGTGCAAGTAAGCAATATGGTACAGATGCGATCATTAGTGAAACTACCTACAACCTCTGTAGCGATCGCCTCTGGGTACGCGAACTTGATCGCATTCAAGTTAAGGGCAAAAATCAACCTGTGAGTGTGTATGAATTAATTGGCTTAAAATCCGACCCACTAAACGAGATCCAATCTCGCATCATTGAGCATTACCATGCAGCTCGTGAGCATTACCTGACGCGGAAGTTTAGTAAGGCTGTTGCCGAATTTGCAGAAGTATTAGAACTCGATAAAAACAATAAAGCCGCCAATATGCATATCACTCGTTGTCAGCACTTTTTACTCAATGCACCCGAAGATGACTGGGATGGCGTATGGAGAATGACAGAAAAATAAAAAACAAAAAAGAGAGGTGATGCAAAGCATCACCTCTCTTTTTTGTTTAATCAGACGTAAATTCACTATACGACTTGGTTTTGCTGTTACATTGTTTTCAAGTATCGTGATTATCTTGTACAGCGTTCGTAGATTTTATGGCAAAGCAAGGGCAACAACAGCTAGATTTCGGGTTGGAGTCTAACGGGGGAAATATCATACCGACCTCATTGCATACGGAGATGCAGCGATCGTACCTAGAGTATGCGATGAGCGTCATTGTCGGACGTGCCTTGCCCGATGCCCGTGATGGGCTTAAACCTGTGCATCGCAGGATTATCTATGCCATGCATGAGCTTGGGCTTGTGCCAGAGCGTCCCTTTCGTAAATGCGCTCGCGTCGTTGGTGACGTATTGGGCAAATATCACCCCCACGGCGATCAATCGGTTTACGATGCCCTTGTACGTTTGGTGCAAGACTTTTCCAGTCGTTATCCATTATTGGCGGGGCATGGTAACTTTGGCTCCGTCGATAATGACCCTGCGGCGGCGATGCGTTATACCGAATGTCGCTTGGCGGCGATCGGTAATGAGGCTTTGCTCAGCGAAATCGAGGAAGATGTTGTTGATTTTGTTGATAACTTTGATGGCTCCGAGCAAGAGCCAGCCGTGTTACCTGCCCAGTTGCCGATGCTCTTGCTAAATGGTTCCACAGGGATCGCTGTGGGGATGGCGACGAATATTCCGCCGCACAACTTGAGTGAAGTTGTTGATGGCGCGATCGCCTTAATTGATAATCCTAATTTGCCTGACGAGCAGTTATTGAGCTTAATCCCTGCTCCCGACTTTCCTACAGGCGGGATCATCATGAATGAGGATGGTGTGCGTGAGGCTTACTTAACTGGACGGGGTAGCGTTACGATTCGTGGTGTTGCGTCAGTTGAGCAGTTTGGTGGGAAAGGCACAGGTAAGCGCCAGAAACAAGCGATTATTGTGACGGAGTTGCCCTATCAAGTCAATAAATCAGCATGGATCGAGAAAATTGCTGAATTAGTAAACAATGGCAAAATTGAGGGTATTTCCGATATTCGCGATGAAAGCGATCGCGCAGGGATGCGAGTTGTTATCGAATTAAAGAAAGATATTTCCCCTGAAGTAATTATCGATCAGCTATATCGCCAAACAGCTTTGCAATCAAATTTTGGGGTGATTCTCCTAGCACTCAAAGGTTCGCAACCAAAGCAAATGAGTCTGCGCGAACTATTGCAAGAATTCCTCTCTTTTCGAGAAGAAACCCTTGCGAAGCGGTTCCGTTATGAGCTAAAAAAAGCTCGAGAAAAATCGCATCTATTGGAAGGACTAGTGCTAGTTCTCCAAGATATTGATCGCCTGATCAGGATTTTGCGATTTGCGAATAATAGCGCTCTAGCTAAGACTGACCTGCAAACAGAATTTGCTTTATCAGAAACCCAAGCGGAAGCAATTCTCTCGATGCCTTTACGTCGGATTACGGCAATTGAGCAACAGAAGATCCGTGAAGAACTAGAAACCTTACAACAACAGGTTTCTAGATTAGAGAGGTTATTAGGCGATCGCCGCGAGTTGATGAAATTCTTGAAAAAAGAATTGCGCGATCATAAAAAACGTCATAGCGATCAAAGACGCACCCATCTTGCTTGGCTGTTACAGGGCAATCAACAAAGGATTGCAGTTCCCGACATTGATGAACCAGAGCCACCTAGAGCCACCTCGAAAAGTTCTAAATCTAAAAACGCCGATAAAAATACTGAAAGCGATCGCCAGATTCAGCAAACCCTTGACACTGGGAATGTCACTGAGAAAGTAAGCGATCGCAAATCTCCTAAAGCAACAACTAACAAACAACCCAAACCAGTAGAAGTTCCCTTAATTTCTCTGACAACTGAGCTAAATATTCCCATTGCTGAGCCGCAAGATATTACCGTCCAACTCACGCACAAAGGCTATATCAAAAGCCTAGAGCCTAATTCTAGAGCCTCGCAGTCTGTGGATTTAGGAGATGATGTGACGATCGCTTCCTATGACACCCGTAGCGATCGCGAAATGGTCGTTATGACTAGTTCAGGTAGAGCGTTTCCCCTTGCTCTTGCCAATGTACCTATCATCAAAGGGAAAGGACGGGCTACACCTTTAATTACACTATTACCCGATAGTACTGATCGCATCGTGTCGCAGTTTGTCTGGGAAAAGAATCCTGAATCAACGGCAGGTTTAGTCCTGCTTTCGAGTCAAGGCAAAATCAAGCGATCTCCCCTTTCAGAATTTGCTGATATGACCGCACGTGGACTGATTGCAGCGAAATTCAAAGAAGATGATGCGCTATTCTGGGCTGATATTGTCGGCTTAGAGCAAGAACTAGCGATCGCCACCTCTGCTGGTAGAATCCTACGCCTCAAAGCCGATGAAACCCAAATTCCCACCGTTGGACGTACTGCCGCAGGAAATATTGCCCTACGTTTAGGTAGTTCTGAAGCTCAAATTGGTGTATCAATTCTTGATTTACAAAATAATCCTAGTTCAGAGCTAATATTAATCACTGCTGAAGGTTTTGCCAAACGTATAGCAGCCGCGAATATTCGCTCTGCGGTGCGAGGTGCGATCGGTTCACAATGCTTCAAGTTCCAATCGCGAGCTGATCGATTAGTCAGCATGACTGCGATCGCGAAGCCGCGTCTTGATTTACCTGTAACTTTCTTGATAGGTCAAGATAACGATATTGGCTTAAGAACTGTGCAAATGCCTTTGGGCGCGATTCCTCTAGAGTTACCTAATAGTCAAGGACGCTCGATTTTTGCGGGTGAGAGTGACTTAGTGCGATCGGAAAAAGTAATTCGCGTAGTCGCCAAATAAGAGTAAAAGCCTCGCAAAGCGAGGCTTTTACTCTTATTACAAAGAGAGTTCGCAAAGCGAACTCTCTTTGTAAATTTGGTTATGCTAGCAAAGCATCAAGTTTTCCTTTAGCATCTAGCGCGTGAATAGCATCACAACCACCAATATGCTGATCGTTAATAAAAATTTGGGGGACAGAACGTTTGCCGTCAGAACCTCTGGCTACCATAGCCGATCGCGCTGCTTCATCCCCATCGATGACATATTCTGTGTATTCTACGCCTTTCTTATCGAGTAAATGTTTTGCCCTAATACAGAAAGGACACATCCGCCATGTATAAATCTCAACCTTTGCCATCACAATTTCCTAAATTTATTTAAGCTATACCATTTTAACTTCCAGAAAGTAAAAGGGTGAAAACGTAGATAACCCGTAAAGTTGCATCCCTGCGGGATGCAACTTTACGAGATTGCAATTTTATTTTCACAAGTACTTATATAGCAATGTAAGTTTTGCTTAGGACATAAAACCAAAAAGATGAGTGGCGGCGCTTTGCGTCGCCACTCATCTTTTTGGTTTTATGTCCTAGCTATCTCTTGCGCTGCTTGCTATAGATGTGCAATCTGGTTTTGGATTACATGTAATCCAAATTCACAAAAGGTTAATGTCTTTATTTTTTAACGATTTAAAGTTAATTCTTTTTTATTACCTAAAATTCCCTGTGGTCGCCATACCATCAGCAAAATTAGAGTAACACCGATCAGAATTAGTTGAACCGCCTCAAACCTACCACCATCAGCACGGATTTGTTCAGGTAGAAACCGAGGCAGAGCATTGTAAAACTGAAATATTGCCGCACCAAGTATGACACCCAAATTGTTGCCAGCACCGCCAATTGTGATGATTGTCCATGCTTGGAAAGTGATCAGAGGAATGAAATTATCAGGATAAACAGTAGTTAATTGCCAAGCATAAAATGATCCTGCTAATCCGCCGATCGCTCCACCGATCGCAAAGGCTTGTAATTTATACCAAAATACATTTTTACCTAGCGCCTTAACTACTTCTTCATCTTCACGAATTGCCTTAAGTACTCTTCCCCAAGGCGATCGCACTAACCACTCTAATCGCCAATATACTATTGCCACTACTACCAGTAAGAGTGCTGCCAACACAAAGGAATAATATTGACGTGAGACTAGATTAACTAAAGGGAGCGGAAAATCCTGCACGCCCCTTGTGCCTTTGGTCAGCCATTCTTCATTGTTCACAAATAGACGTACCATCTCTGACACACCGATGGTAACGATTCCCAGATAGTCTTCGCGCAATTTTAAGGCGGTACTGCCGATGATAATGCCCAGTAAACCAGCGATCGCTGCGGCTATTAGAAAAGCCAAAAACCAAGGCACACCATTAAGGCTCAGCAATACGGTGGTATAGGCTCCGACCGTCATAAACGCCACATGCCCAAAGTTAACCAACCCTGCAAATCCCCATTGTAGATTTAGTCCTAGACTAAACAAAGCGAAGATAGCCGCGTTAATGAAAAGTGTTGAGACGTATTCGATCATAGATAAATTTACTCAACCATAAAAGAAAAGTAGATGGGTTGTTATACCAAAACACAAAATGGCTAAACTATTTTGTGTTTTTAAAGCCCTTAATCGTCCCTATACTTTTATGGCTTTGCTACAAATTGACTGCGCTAGCGATATAGTAAGTTTAGACTGGTATGCTCTAAAACACCATGCGTCTATGCATTAATCCTACTTGCCCGATCCCTGACCATCCTGACAATGATAATTACTCAACTTGTCAAGGATGTGGTTCCGAATTATTGATTGATGGTTGTTATACAGCTACCAAATTATTAAGCGATACAGGTGGCTTTGGCATGGTTTACGAAGCCAATGATGCCGCAGGTAACCCCAAAATTCTAAAAATTTTGAAGCAGGAATTGAATGCAGATAAAAAAGCTGTATCGCTCTTTCAGCAAGAAGCCTTTGTATTAGGACAGATCGAACATGCGGGGATACCCAAAATTGAGACCTATGTACATCATGAACTCGAAAACGGGTCAATGCTACACGGTATCGTCATGCAAAAAATCGAGGGGCTAAACCTCGAACAATGGATCAATCAACGTGAGCGGAAACCGATCGCCCAAAAACGAGCGATCGCTTGGCTAAAGCAATTGGTAGATATTCTCGCCGTAGTCCATTACAACAAATATTTTCATCGTGATATTAAACCTGCAAATATTATGTTGTCTCCTTCGGGGCAGCTAGTTCTCATTGATTTTGGGACGGCTCGTGAAGCGACGCATACCTATCTGGCTAAAATTGGTGGTTTGCAGGGTGTGACAAGCATTTGTTCAGTAGGCTACACTTCTCCCGAACAAGAAAAAGGGTTTGCTGTACCACAGTCAGATTTTTATGCCCTTGGCTGCACAATGATCCATTTGGTGACTGGCAAATATCCCCTTGATACCTACAATCCCGATCGCGATATGTTTGAGTGGCGATCACACGCGCCTGAAATTTCGGATGAGTTAGCAGATTTAATTGATGTAATGATTGCTCGCAAGCCTAGCGATCGCCCAATCAATTGTGAAGCAATTTTAAAAATTCTTAGAGAAATTGAACAGATTGATAAACTCGCACCCCATTACAAAACAAAGGCTAAACGGAAAGCGATCAAACAGGCGATTAAAGACTCAACTCGTAAACCAACTTCCCCGATTTTGCTAATAGTATCGGTGATCGTTGCTGCGTTTGTGGGGCTGAGTATTGGTACGGTAATTAAGATCTCAGCGATCGGTAATTTTGAGGAGATTAGTATTCAACTACCAGTATTTCAAAAGAAACGCCTGAATCCGACAAAATTTCTGCAAGGTTATCATACTGATGCGGTGCAGAATGTTGCACTTAGTCCTAATGGCAAGGTGATCGCTAGTGCTAGTGACGATGGAACCGTCAAACTTTGGGAATTAGACGGTGATAAAACTAGTCCAATTAAAGAAATCAAAGATCAAGGCGGATGGGTAAGAGCCGTAGCCTTTCTATCCGATCTCCAGATTGTTACCGCAGGGCAAGACAAAACGATCAAAATCATTGATATCAATTCAGGTAAAGTGATCAGAACCATGAGTGGTCACACTAACTTAATTCATAATTTAGCGATCGCCCTTAGCAGCGATCTGCTGGTCAGTGGCAGCTATGACAATAATGTTAATCTTTGGCAAATATCGACGGGCAAGTTGCGGCGATCGCTCAAGGGACATACTGATAAAATTTGGGGTGTTGCGATTTCAAACGATGGCAAGCGAGTTGTTAGTGCTAGTCGCGATAGGACATTAAAGGTTTGGGATGTGGATACAGGGGAAAACTTGCAAACTTTGACAGGTTCTCTTGCTGGGGTAACTTGTGTATTGATCACTCCTAACGGTAAGCAGGTAATTAGTGGTGGTAATGATAAAGTGATTCGGGTTTGGGATATTGCTTCAGGCAAGCAGCTATTTACTTTGGAGGGGCATGAGGATGCGATCAGTGCGATCGCGATTACTAGAGATGGTAAATATCTCTTTAGTGGTGGTAAAGAAAATCCAAATTCCATTCGCATATGGAATCTTGCAACCCAATCTTCAACTTGGAACTTGATTGGGCATACAGATTTGGTAACTTCTCTAATCATTTCTCCAGATAATCTTAAACTGATTAGCGGTAGCCAAGATAGAAATATTAATATTTGGGAAATACCTGAGCTTTGAGAAATGGTAATTGTGCGCCCCATAATAAAAAGCTAAAGCATGTAAGTGCAAGCTAAGTTTGCGCTACAAGTTTTAGATCTAGGTTTCAAGCAAATTTTTTAGTAAATACCAAAATACAGCCAAAATGATTCAAAAACGAAAAAGACTTAATCTAATTTTTATTACTTGTTTAGGACTTTTAATTAATGTCTTAGGGACTAACGTATTACCTCAAGATCAGCAACAAACTGAAGCGCAAAGAGCTATTCAAGTTCGTACTGATCAATGGTTAAAAGTTGATAAAGTTATGGGAAACGTTAAATATCGCAACCTATATAATTATGCAAATCGAGAGGCAAAAGTCGGCGATCGCTTGCAAACGACCAGTGACGAAATTTCTACGGGTGCAAATAGTTCGGCAGTTTTGAGTGTGGATACAGGCGTTGGGTCAATCTATGTGGCAGAAAATACAACAATCCAAATCCGTTCTTTTCGGATTGCCACCGATAATGGCAGAATCACCAATTTGTTTGTTCCACGCGGTAAAGCAAGACTACAGATTCGTAAATTTACAAATCGTGGTTCTCAACTAAATATACAAACCCCTGCGGGTATAAGTGGCGTAAGGGGTACAACATTTACTGTGATTGCTAGACCGAATGGCAATATGATCACCACCACCTTTGATGGTAGTGTTGAGACGACTGCCAGAAATCAGACAAAGATCGTCAATGGAGGGTTTCAAAATCTCACAGTTGTTGGTGAATCCCCATCAACTCCTGTGCCGATTAGTAATGATGCAAGTTTAAGATATGCAATTAATCGACAAACCTCAAGCTCAGGTCGCTCTGTGTCTTTTTTAGGTTACACTAACCCTTTTAATACTGTTAAGGTAGATGGGCTAGAACAGTCTTTAGATCGCATTGGAAAGTTTGCTCTACAATTACCTGCAACTTCAAGCCTAAAGGTGAAAGTAACGGTGGAGACCCCTACGGGAAAGATACAAGTCTATGAGATCCCCATTCTCTGAGTTTATTTCTCGATTATTTTCTAAATTGTTAACAAAATATTTTGCTAAACGTATGCTGTCGCGTTTAGCCTGCTTGTTGTTTCGAGCTTTACCCACGTTATTTGCCTCAATTGTCTTAATTCCCCTGCTACACTTGGGAGTCTTACAACCAATCGAATTTTGGGCTTACAACAGTTTTACAAACTGGAGAGGAGATCTCCCTTGGGACGATCGCGTGATCATTATTGCCATAGACGATCAGAGCGTTAGCAAAGTTGGCAGATTTCCATGGTCACGCGATCGCTATGTCCAGCTTTTATCTAAACTTGAACAAACTGAAGCTAGTGTAGTAGGCTTCGATATTTTATGGTCTGAAGCAACTCCCGCAGATCCGCAGTTAGTTGCTTCCCTTGCTAAATATCAGAAAGTCGTTCTGGCGATGGCTTGGGATAAGTCAGGAAACCCCCTGCTGCCGATCGCCCCTATTGGTAATGCAGGTGTGGCAATTGGTCATATTCTTAAACGTGAAGATGTTGATGGCATTGTGCGTCAAATTGATTTGCAACTCCAAGATATCCCCACTCTAGGTGTGGCGATATTACAAACCTACGATCTGACGACTGCCGCCATCACTCTATTGCCAGAGTTAAACCAGCCATTATTGATTAATTGGACAAGTCGAATCAGAGACGTTCCCCAAGTCTCTTTCAGTGATGTCATTGATGGTAAAGTTCCTGCCTCGGCTTTCCAAAATAAAATTGTCTTAGTTGGAGTCACAGCATCAGGAATTGATAATTTGGCGACTCCTTTTGATCGTAATCCTCCTGCCAGTGGTGTGCATTTACACGCTATGATTTTGCAAAATCTATTACAAAAAAACTCACTTGTGGTTGCTAAACCATCCTATATCTGGAGCTTTGCACTATTGGGGAGTCTATTTATTGGTTTGATTCTACCAAGGCAGAATTTATGGACTGGCGGTATAAGTGCATTTGTGATGTCTGGTTTATGGATGACTATTGCTTTTGTTGCCTTTACAGCTAACTACTTGATCGATCTATCTGTTCCCATTTTGATGTTTCTACTAACAGGTTTTGCGATCACCCTACAAGAACGCTGGCAAATGTATCGCTCTCTAAAGATTGCCGATGCTCAAATTTTATATAAATCCACCCATGATCACTTAACAGGATTATATAACCGTACTTTGATTGAGAACCGCTTACAAACTCTACTCTGTTCCCAAGATGTAACTTCTCAGTATGCCCCTCCCTACAATCTTATCGCTATTCTTTGGATTAATTTAGATCGATTTAAAACTATTAATGATACCTTTGGTCATCCGATTGGAAATCTATTACTAATTGAAGTCAGCAAATGTTTGCAAGGTTCTGTTCCCAAGACTTCATCAATTGCGCGTTTTGGTGGTGCTGAGTTTGTGATTTTATTGGAAGACTTGCCAAATGAACAAGAGGCGATCGCAATTGGCGATCGCATTCAAATCAATCTCCAAAAAACCTTTAAGATTGATGACCATGACATTAAGATCTTCGCTAATATTGGTCTTAAGTTCCACTTAATTAATGGGCATGACAGTAGTGTTGCTCCCGAAATAATTTCTCCAGAAATTCTATTGCGAGATGCAGACACGGCTATGTTCTATGCCAAAAAACTGGGCAACTCATGTAATAAAGTCTTTGATATCTCTATGCGAGAACGGGTTCTCGAACGCTTACAACTTGAAAAGGATCTCCGCAAAGCTGTGGCTCTTTGTCAAGCTTCAAACAATCAAGAGCATCAAGAATTTCTAATTTACTATCAACCAATTCTCTCGCTTAGCGATATGCAGATCGTGGGGCTAGAAGCTCTAATTCGTTGGCAACATCCTGAGCGTGGATTAGTATCACCGACCCAGTTTATCCCCCTTGCTGAAGAGACTGGGCTAATCATTCCCATAGGTGATTGGATTATGCGAAATGCTTGCTTACAGGTCAAATCTTGGCATCAGCGCTTTGCTAAGGCTAAAGATATTACCGTAAGTGTCAATCTATCAACTAAACAATTGGCGCAAGATGATGTCCTAGAAAAATGTCTGAGTATCCTTCAACAAACACAACTAGCTCCTAAACACCTCAAAATCGAGTTAACGGAAAGTGCAATCATGGAAAATCCTGATTTTGCAGTAGGTATTCTCAATCAGATGCGACAAGCAGGAATTCATATTTATATAGATGATTTCGGCACAGGTTATTCTTCGCTTGCCTATCTACATAAATTCCCTTTCGATGGCTTGAAAATAGATCGTTCCTTTGTTAATAATATTCATGCAAATACAAATGGTATGGAAATCCTTCAAGCGATTATTTCTTTGGCACAGAGTGTTAAAGCTCATATTGTCGCTGAAGGTATTGAAAACTTAGCTCAGTTAAATTATTTGCAAGATCTATTGAGTGAAGAAGGGGATGGTCAAGGTTATTTTCTATTCCGCCCCCTTGATGTTGCGGCGATCGAAGCAATTTTTCAAACAACCTGAACTTTGTTCTACGGTTTTTACAGCGCTTTGCGCTCAAATCCAAACCAAGAACAAAAATTGAAAGCGTTGCAAAGCAACGCTTTCAATTTTTGTTCTTTTGGCTCGTTTGATCGGCAATTGCTGTAATTAACTTCAGTTCGGTATAAGCTACAAAATTCTAGAAGCCAAAGCATTAAAAGCCTCGCTAAGAGAGGCTTTTAATGCTTTGGCTTCTAGAGAGGATTCTTGGTGCGAACTCTCTCTAGGAAGTAGTTTGAAATTAACCTGAACTGAGGTTAATTATCACGAACAGAAACAATCAAGAAATTTCTTGATTGTTTTTTTGATGGCAAAGCCATGTGATACTAATTCTTAAAAGTGTAGCTACACCTGCATGTATTAATAATCAAACTCAGTAAGGTTCTATATTAGTGTAAGTTTTGCTTAGGACATAAAACCCAAACAAATGAAGACGGAGCTTTGCTCCGTCTTCATTTGTTTGGGTTTTGATTTGTCCTAGCTATCTCTTGCATTGTTATATACCAAACCCGACTGTAGTATGTCGTCAACTTATATAGCAATCTTAAATGGGTTGTGAGAGTGCGCCCCGAAGGGACGTACTCTCACAACCCTCCAAATCTTACAAATCATTTAGGATCGCTATACATTAGTTTGGTATATTAAAGAAGCTGACAAATAAGTTTACAAAATAAATCTTAGTTTTGTACTAGTTTTCATTATTAAATAATTAAATATACTAATTTGATTAAGAATTTAATAAGGTTTCTAGTCTTATTTAGCAAAGTAGATTTCTCTTCAGATTTCTTGTGATTTACACTTCATCCCTATATTTATTCTTTTCATTTACAGATGATAAACACTATCCCTACCAAAAACTTATGGAATAAAAAGTTTCTTAGCGTTTTTAGCTATGGAAGTGCAGCTTTAATTTTAGGACTGTTCGGAAAAGTTGACCTGAGTGTTGCTCAATCTCAGTTGCAAGTAAAAACAAACCGATATTTACAAGTAGAGCAAGTGCGCGGTAAGGTTTTTTTACGCAACCAAAATACTAATCGTCCTGCACGAAGAGGCGATCGCCTTTCGATAATTGGTGATGAAATTGTCACAGATGGCAAATCAACGGCTGTGTTAAGTGTCGATACAGGTATCGGCTTTGTTAATGTTGCTGAGCGGACAGTAGTTCGTATAGATGCACTAAAAGTTACTAGCGACGATGGAAGAATTACGATCTTACAAGTACCTAAAGGACAAGTACGCTTACAAATTAGACGATTTTCTAATCCTAGTTCACGATTTAATATTCAGACTCCTGCGGTCGTTACAGGAGTAAGAGGTACTGAATATGTATTAAATGTCAAGGATGATGGTCGCACGATTCTTTCTACCTTTGAGGGTTCAGTAATGACTGAAGCCCAAAATACAGAGGTTTTAGTGGAGCAAGGATTTCAAAACCAGACCGTATTAGGAGAACCACCTTCGCAGCCAGTCCCTATTCAGGACAATAACGATCTGGAGTATCAAATTTTCAAGCAGTTTGAAAATGGCGATCGCCAAGTGATTCTAGCTGGACAGGTTGATTTTGCTAATACAGTAACAATTGATGGAGTTGAGCAAGCTGTTGATCGAAATGGTCAATTCAGGGCTGTATTAACTACCAATTCAATATATAGAGCTGAGATCAAAGTTATCGTCTCCAATCCTTTGGGAAAACAACGTATCTATGAACTGGTTATTTTCTAAACGCATAGTACAGAAATCTATCCCTTGGACAGTCTCGACGGTAATCGCTGCCATTTTATTTAACTTGGGCGCTTTTCAACCCCTTGAATACTTTGTCTATAATCGGTTTACCAATTGGCGCATTGATCGCAATTGGGATGAGCGTTTAGTAATTATTGCGATCGATGATGTCAGTATCGAAAAATTAGGACGCTTTCCATGGACGCGCGATCGCTATATCCCATTACTTCAAAAGCTCACCGAAGCTAAAGCGAGTACAGTTGCAATTAATTTAATTTGGTCAGAATCTAGTTCTGCTGATGCATTGTTATCCAGAGTGATGTCTGACAACAGACATGTTGTTTTATCTCAAGCGTGGAATGCTCAGGGCAAAAAGTTACTACCAGTTCCCCAACTAGCGGAAGTAGCGATCGGATCAGGACATATTCTTGAGCCTAAGAGTAGTGACGGGATCGTGCGTTGGACAGAATTATATAAAGATGATACGCCTTCTCTAGCAATGGCTACCTTACAAGCCTATAACCTTGTTTGGGGAAACGTGTCAATGCCCAATCCAGATGTGACATTTTGCATCAACTGGACATATCGCCCTCAACAAATGCGCCAATATTCCTTTGTCGATGTGATTGAAGAGCGGATTCCTCTAAATACATTCCAAAATAAAATTGTTCTTGTAGGCGTAACTGCTACAGGGCATGATGCATTGGTGACACCTTTTGATGGAAATGATTCCGCTCATAGCGTCCATTTACACGCCAACATTCTCCAAAACTTATTACAGCAGAATCAGTTACGAGTACCTGAAATACATTGGACTTGGGGAATAATGCTATTAGTGGGGATGTTACTAGCTTGGATACTTGGGCAAAGTAAAACTTTTAGACAAATAGTAATTGTGCTAGTCATCTCTGGTGGTTGGGGAGTCTGTGCTTTTGGATTCTACATATATGGCTATTGGCTTCCTGTAGCTATGCCGATCGCCTTAATCCTGTCTATTGGACTATTCAGTATTGTCCAAAATCAAATCGAATCAAGGCAACATTTGCAACAAATAAATTCTAAGCTTACCTATGAAGCTTTTCATGATCATCTTACGGGCTTAGCCAACCGCATTTTACTCACCGATCGCATTAATCATGCGATTTCTCTCTATCAAAGACATGGTTATCTATTTGCAGTTATTTTGATAGATTTGGATGGATTCAAAGCCATTAACGATAACCTAGGTCATTTGAATGGCGATCGCCTATTGATCGAAGTGGCAAAACGTTTAAGTGCCTCGATTCGCTCAGGTGATACTGCTGCTAGGCTTGGTGGTGACGAGTTTGTGGTTTTGCTAGATAATCTCAAAGAAAAGCAAGATGCAATCATTACGATTGAAAGAATTCAAGCGGCGATGGCTCCTACTTGTTGTCTTGAGGGGAACGAGATCAGCATTTCTATGAGTATGGGAATGGCTTTTAGTGTTGAATCCTATCAATCCCCAAAAGATATCCTCGCTGATGCCGATATTGCTATGTATCAAGCTAAATCTCTTGGGAAGTCATGCTATCAAGTTTTTGATGCTTTAATCTAAGAGTATGTTTAAGAAGTACCCTATACCATTTTGCGCTTTGATATAGAATCGTTTTTTTTATGAGAATTGCTAGTCTTTCTTCTTTATCTACTTTTTTATCTACTTTAACGTGAGTTCGATATAGCCATTTGCGTCGTGCTTCGCACGACGCAAATGGCTATATCGAACTCACGTGATATTACGTCGTCATACTGTTTCCATATCATCTTAAAAGAGGATTTGGAGACCAAATCCCTACATATTTATTGTAGGGGCTTGGTCTCCAAGCCCCAATCTCAGCTTCTTGTATTTTGGGTTTTATGTCCTAAGTCAACCTTTGGTTGCTATATATAGCAACGCAAGAGATAGATAGGATAAATCAAAACCAAAGAGATGAGTGGCGGCGCTTCGCGCCGCCACTCATCTCTTTGGTTTTATGTCCTAAGCAAAACTTACGTTGCTATATATGAAACTTTGAGATAATGTGAAACACAGGTAAATTAATCATTAAATTTAATTGCTTATGTTTATCCACCAATACGTAGAAGTCCATTCAATCAGCCAACCAGATGCGATCGCGCTGAAATTTAAGCAAAGTCAATTTACCTATGGACAACTTCATGAGCATACGCATCAACTTTCTTGTTATCTAAACAACCTTGGGATCGGCAGTGAAGATCGAGTCGTAGTTTTCTTAGAGCCATCATTGGAGATTGTGGTTAGCTTATTGGCAATCTTTAAAGTTGGTGGTACTTACGTTCCCCTTGATCCCAGCTATCCATCAGAGCGTCTAGCCAATCTCTTGGCGGAAATCCAACCTAATGTGGTAATCACTCAAGAACACCTTCTCCCAAATCTGCCAGTTACCTCTGAACATGTTTTTTGTATTGATAGGGATTGGCAAACAATTCAGGATCTGCCAGCTCAAAAATTCGACCATGAGATTACCCCACAGCAAACTGCTTACATTATTTATACGTCAGGTACAACTGGCAAGCCGAAGGGAGTAATGGTAAGTCATAGTAACTTACTGCACTACATCCTAGTTGCACAGGAGGAATATGGCTTTAATGCTCAGGATGTAATGCCAGCGATCGCCCGTTTTACTTTTAGCATTTCACTGTTTGAGTTGCTTTCTCCACTAGTTGCAGGTGGAACTTTGCTTATTCTTGAACGCGATCGCATTTTAGACTTTGAGCAAATGGTTCAAGTCTTGAAGCAGGTTACAGTAATTCATGCTGGACCTAGTTTACTACGAGCATTATTGACTCATATTGAAAAGACCCTGACAGCAGATCCTCAGCAATTTCAACAACTCAGACATGTCTCAACTGGCGGGGATATGGTTCCAGTCGATATCCTAGAAAGAATGAGAAAAACATTTCAACATGCCGAAATGTTTGTGATTTATGGGTGTAGTGAAGTAAGTTGCATGGGTTGTACTTACTCAGTCCCTAGACAAGGAATTATCACCAAAAGTTTAGTTGGCAAGCCATTTAATAATGTATTTATTCATTTATATGACGAATCTCACAACGTAGTACCAATCGGTGTCACTGGTGAAATTTACATTGGTGGTGCAGGAGTAGCGAAAGAGTATCTCTATCGTGAACAACTGACTCAAGAGAAATTTATAACAATAGATGGAGTACGTTTTTATCGCACTGGTGACCTAGGACGTTTTGAGGAAGATGGAAATCTTGAGGTTTTAGGACGTTCAGATTTCCAAATCAAGCTGCGTGGAATTCGTATTGAGCTAAACGAAATTGAAACAATATTACGTCAGGCTCCTGGAGTCATGGATGGAGTAGTAACTTCTTGTGATCTTGAGATAGGAGAAAAAGGCTTAGTTGCTTACGTAGTTCTAGAGCAAGGGAAGAATTTCATTGTCGAGATTCGGCGTTTTCTACAGGCAAAACTACCAGACTATATGGTTCCTAATATATTTATGGAACTGGAAGCAATGCCTCTTAACATAAATCAAAAACTTAATCGTCTTGCTTTGCCAGCGCCAACTTTAACTAATGCTGTCCTGCACAATAATGCCTATGTAGCACCTAGGACGGAATTGGAAGAAATTCTGACGGACATCTATGCAAGAACTTTGAATCTAGAACGCATAGGCATCTACGATAACTTTTTTGAATTTGGCGGTCATTCACTGATGGCGACTCAAGTTATTTATCGACTTCAAGAGATTTTAGAATCAGAGATTCCTGTCAGTCAATTGTTTGTGCAGCCAACAGTTGCAGGATTGGCAGAATATATCACAACAGCAAAGCAGAATAAGGATGACTCTTATTTAACATTAGATTCGAGTGTACAGAGGCGTTTGGAAACTAATTTTCCACTTTTGTCATCCCAGCAGCAGTTATGGTTCCTGACACAATTGGAAGGAGGAAATGCTGCTTACAATATTCCACTTGCTTTCAAAATATTTGGCGAGTTGGATATCCCAACCTTAGAGAGAAGTTTGAACGAAATTTTGCAGCGACATGATTCTCTAAGATCGATCTTTCCTGTAATCGACGGTTTACCAGTTCAGCAGATTTTACCATTGCAATTCTTACCTTTGAGAACTATAAATCTTCTGACTCTAACCGAAAATGAACAAACAGAAAAAACTTATCAATTAGCAAGGGAAGAAGCACAACGACCTTTTGATCTGACAAAAGATTTGCTTATCCGTTCAACCTTACTGCAATTAGGAGAGAACTCAAACGTTCTACTGTTAACAACGCATCATATTGTTTCCGATGATTGGTCGATCAGAATATTGCAAAAGGAGATGTCTGTAATCTATACAGCATTTCGGCAGGGTCGGATTTCTCCACTAAAAGTGCTAGACATTCAGTACGTTGACTATGTGTATTGGCAGCAGAAACGGCTGAACGAGAAATTTCTTGATCAGCAATTAGTCTATTGGGAAAAACAATTAGCCTATGCACCACCGCTTTTAGATTTCCCAACCGATCATCCTCGTCCAGTGGCTCAGACATATCGGGGTGAGACCGAATTCTTTACACTTGATTTGGCACTTACACGTCAAATCAAAATCCTTAGCCAACGTACAGGTGTAACCCTTTTTATGTCGCTACTATCAGCTTTCGCAATTTTGCTTTCACGCTATAGTAGGCAACAAGACGTGGTGATTGGCTCTCCCATTGCTAATCGTAACCGAAAGGAACTGGAGTCCTTGATTGGCTGTTTTATTAATCTTCTGGCTTTGCGAATTGATTTGACTGGTGACCCCACTTTTACAGAATTTATTCAGAGGGTAAAGGACATTTCTCTTGGTGCTTATGCTCACCAAGAACTTCCATTCGAGAAATTAGTAGAAAAACTATGCCCTAATCGTAGTTTTAGCTATTCGCCAATATTCCAAGTAATGTTTGTATTGCAAAAAGCTCCTGTAGAAATCTCAGAGCCTGTAGATTTAAAGCTAATTCCTTTGAATTCAGAGACAGGAACAGCACAATATGATCTCACTCTGATGATGGAAGAGACAGAAATTGGGTTGAGTGGTCATTTTGAATACAACAGCGGACTATTTAATCGACTAACCATCAAACGATTGATTAGTAATTTCCAAATTTTGCTAGAAAGTATTGTTAAGAATCCCAAACAGTCGATTTCTCAATTACCAATATTAACGGAAAGAGAAAAACATCAGTTGTTAGTTGAATGGAATGACACAAACACAGATTATCCTCAAGATAAATGTATTCACCAATTATTTGAGGAACAAGTGGAACGAACTCCCGATGCGATCGCTGTTTCCTTCCAAGACCAGAATCTAACTTATCGAGAACTAAATAGCCGAGCCAATCAACTTGCCCATTACTTACAGAAACTAGGTGTAAAGCCAAATATATTGGTTGGTATTTGCATAGAACGCTCCCTAGAAATGATGGTGGGCTTAATGGGGATACTCAAAGCAGGTGGAGCATATGTGCCTTTAGATCCCAACTATCCTCCAGAAAGAATTGATTATATGATTGCGGATGCTCAAATGCCAGTGCTGTTAACTCAATCCAAGTGGAAAATTCAAGAACATCAAGCTCAAGTTATTTGTCTTGATTCAGACTGGGAAAAAATCGCTTCTCAAAATTCAGACAATCCTGCTCCCATCAATGACAACCAACATGTAGCCTATGTCATTTATACCTCTGGCTCCACAGGTAAACCGAAAGGAGTGATGATAGGTCAGAAAGCATTAGTCAGCTTTGTGCAGACAGCTATCTCCGAATATGGATTCTCCGAAAGCGATCGCATACTCCAGTTCGCCTCAATTAACTTTGATGCGGCAGTTGAAGAGATTTTCCCCTCTTTGTGTACGGGAGCTACATTGGTATTGCGTACCGACAAGATGCTATCTGACTTACGAACATTTTTTCAAGCATGTGAGGATTTGCGTCTAAGTGTGTTAGATCTGCCAACAGCATACTGGCATCAGTTAGCTGCGGAGCTAGCAAGCACAAATGAATCTTTCCCAGAATCTTTGCGGTTAGTTATTATTGGAGGAGAAAAGGTACTGCTCGAACCAGTTAGAGCTTGGCAGAAATATGTTACTAAATCTGGAAAAGGCGATCGCTTACAACTGATTAATACGTATGGTCCTACGGAAACCACAGTTGTAGCGACACTATATCGAATCCCAATCACATTCTCAAACATTAGCGAAGTTCCCATTGGTCGCCCTCTAGCCCATCTCCAAACTTATATCCTCGATTCACAATTACAACCAGTTCCCATAGGAGTAACTGGAGAACTACACATAGGTGGAGATAGTTTGGCAATAGGCTATCTCAATCGTCCAGAACTAACAGACGAGAAATTTATCCCTAATCCTTTTAGTTCACAATCAGGCAGCCGTCTTTACAAAACTGGTGACTTAGCGCGTTATCTATCAGATGGCAACATTGAATACCTTGGACGCATTGATAACCAAGTCAAAATCCGTGGTTTCCGTATCGAGTTAGGCGAAGTAGAGACAGCCCTGTCTCAACATCCTCTTCTCCGAGCAACTATTGTTACAACAAGAGAGGATACCCCCGGCGATAAACGCCTTGTTGCCTATGTTGTTACAGAAGATCAAACTCAAGACATCGATCTTAGAGCTTTTCTAAAAGATCGGCTACCGAGTTACATGATACCAAGTGCATTTGTCTTCTTAGAGGAAATGCCGATCACCCCTAATGGTAAAATAGATTATCGTAGGTTACCTGCACCAGATGCATCTAGTACGCCATTAGAAAAGAATTTTGTCCCCCCCCGTAATTCGACAGAAGAGACTCTCGCCAAGATTTGGTCTCAAATATTAGGTGTGGAACGAGTCGGCATTAACGATAATTTCTTTGAGTTGGGTGGACATTCTCTATTGTCAGTACGACTGATATCAGAAATTGAGAAGACGTTTAATTATCAGATTCCTCTGTCGTCATTTTTTGAAATGGGAACGATCGCTGAAATTGCCAAGTGGATGTGTGAAAAGCCTTCTGAAACAATATCACCTGAAGACGTTCCTTTAGGGCTTAGTTTAGAAGACTATCGGGCTTTTCTATCCTTGTGCGGTGGTCGGATTGGCAAACACATCGGCAAACGAGGCTTAATTGTAGAAGTCCCCCCCACTGAGATGAAATCAACTCAGCCTTTTATTTGGATTGGCTACATTGATTTTAGTAAGAATTTGGGATTGCCCCAACCTGTATACACCATACCTGGTGGTAGTTGGACTCCGTTACATTCTACCGAAAACTATATTGAAGCGATCGCCTCAGTAATAGTTGATGAAATACTTTCAATTCCGCAAGATGAACCTTACTTGATTGGAGGGAACTGCTATGAAGGGCTTGTGGCGATGGAAGTAGCTTGCCAATTACAGAAAAAGGGCAAAAAGGTTGATTTCCTTGCAATAATTGATAAAGAAGGCCCATCTAAAATATATGATGTGTTGTGCCAACTCGATCTCAAACTTTGCATACTTAAATTTCATCTCATGCAATTCTTGCCACTGTCATTGACTGAAAAAGGTAAGTATATTCTCGAAAGATTGTTTTCCTTTAATGCGATGGAAGAGATAAATAAATCTGAGAATGAGTTGGATTTTAGTCAGTTTATGGCTGATCAATCTCCCGAAAAGCCCCATAGACAAATGAGTGAACATGATCTCATACTACCGCAAGCATGGGATTCTATTGACCAAGTATGTAGAAATCATAGCTCTAAAGTTTTTTCTGGAAAGGTTGTACTAACAGCACCGACAAAGAGTGGACTGAAATCAAGAACAAAGGATGTCCTGTGGACGGATCTATCGTGGCTCTTTCCCTATTGCGGGTGGGGAAAACTATTAACAGGAAAAGTTTCATTACATAAACTTGACTGCGCTCATGCTGATGTAGGTATGAAGAAAAATGCTGAGCAGATTGGTCAGATTATTTGGCAAGCCTGTGAGGAATTTCGTTAACAAAACAGAAAGGATGAGAAACAGCGCTAAGCGCTGTTTCTTGCATTCTATTGCCACATCCAGAGAGGCATTCCACTGGTTTCTGCTTCAAATTGTAAACGCGCGATCGCACTGTCCGAACCACTAGGCAAAAATTTACTGGCAAAGGATTTGGGTGGCTTAATTGTGAAGACTTTAGTGGTTTTGGGATCAAGTCCCACTAGTTCGGCAGCATAGCGCCTTGCATCTTCTTCAGTGCCAATGCGATCAACTAAACCCAATTCAACAGCTTGCTCACCTGTGAATACTCGTCCATCGGCGAACGATCGCACTGTCGCGGGACTAAGTTTCCGACCTTCGGCTACGGTTTCCACAAACTGGTTGTAGCTGCTGTCGATTAAGGATTGCAAGATCACTCTTTCTTCAGGTGTGATTTCGCGATCGAAGGAGAGAATATCTTTGTAAGCACCAGATTTGATTACTTTAAAGGAAACGCCAATCTTATCAAGTAACTTTTCGATATTGTTGCCCCGCAAAATTACGCCGATGCTACCTGTAATTGTGCCAGCATTAGAAATGATGTAATCTGCGCCAACACCAATATATACACCGCCACTCGCGGAAATATTGCCAAAACTAGCCACTACTTTTACTTTTTCGCGCAGTCGCTTGAGCGCGGCATATATTTCTTGAGAGTCGCCAACGGTTCCCCCAGGGCTGTCAATCCGAAGTAATAGCGCAGGAAATTTCTGCTCCTCCACAAATTCAAGAGCTTCAAGAACGCGAGTCCTTGTGCCTGACCCGATCGCCCCCGTGATTTCAATACGTGCGATTTTTTTGCGAAATTTGCGTTTTAAAAAGCCGAACATTAAATTATGAGTTGTGTTTTTGATTTGACTTTTACCATCTTAGCTTCTTACCGCAAATGATTGTCTGCACTGGATTTCTATCAATACAAAGTAGCTTAAGTTACAAAAAATCACAATTTCAACTAGGATAGACAGCACTTCGCGCCGTCTATCCTAGTTGAAATTGGTTCTGATAATAGCTAAAAACCAATGATCAAAAGCTGTATCCTGAATATATTCAAGCTAAACATTTCGCAATATATTACAAACCCCAATGCACGAGACGAACTTTCGTAGCAGCCTTCAGACAGGAGGCGATCGCCGCAGACTCAAAACGATCATTGTGTTGACAATTGTCTATGGATTGACAGTTGGGATGCATTTTGCCCCTTGGAGTCGCTGGCTGCTGTTAGGGTTATTTAGTATTCAGGCTTTGCGGTTGATATTTGCGCCGCCTGCGATCGCACCAGCAGCTAATCACAAAATCGATGCAGATCAAGATTCAGATCAAGATTTACCATTTTTCTCACTGTTAGCATCGGCAAAAAATGAAGAAGCCGTAATTGGTAATTTAGTTAAAAATTTATGTCAACTCGATTATCCAAGCGATCGCTTCGAGGTGTGGATTGTTGATGACAATAGCAGCGATCGCACGCCTGAAGTTTTAGAATTACTCAAGCAGAAATATCCCCAATTAAAGACTTTGCGTCGTGGTGATGATGCTCAGGGGGGCAAGTCGGGCGCTTTAAATCAAGTTTTAAGTTTAACGAAGGGCGATCTTATTGGGGTGTTTGATGCTGACGCTCAAGTACCTGCGGATGTGTTGCGATCGCTTGTGCCAGTATTCCATCAACCAAAAATTGGGGCTGTCCAGTTACGCAAGGCGATCGCCAATGCCTCTGAGAACTGGTGGACAGCGGGGCAGTCAGCCGAAATGGCTCTGGATTGGTGTTTACAAGATTTACGGATTCGGGTTGGCGGTGTCGGGGAATTGCGCGGCAATGGTCAATTTGTGCGCCTTACTGCACTCCAAGACTGCGGTGGTTGGAATGAGCAAACTATTACGGATGATCTTGACCTCACAATCCGACTGCATTTGTGTCAATGGGATATTGCTTGCTTGAATTTCCCTGCGGTACAGGAAGAAGGTGTGGTGACAGCAAAACAGCTATGGCATCAGCGCAATCGTTGGGCTGAGGGTGGATTCCAGCGCTATCTTGATTATGCGAATCTATTGCTAAGCGGACGCATGGGATTCTTAAAAAGCTTTGATGCTTCACTGTTTTACATCAATCAATATTTACTAACCGTTGCCTTTATTCCCGACACGATCGCTGCGATTGTATTGAGACATAACCCGATGTTACCTGCGATCGCGGGCTTCTCCCTAGCCCTCAGCTCAGTAACTATGGCTTTTGGACTGCGACGCGCCTATCAAATGTCATGGAGATCGGCGATCTGGCAAACGATTTCTGGCATGATTTATATGCTGCATTGGATTCCTGTGATTGCCAGTGTGACGCTGAGAATGTGCGTTCTTCCGAAGCGTTTAAAATGGGTAAAAACCCAACACCAAGGTGCTGGAGAGAATTTATTAGCAGATATAGAATTGCAAGAGATAGAAAACCATGCATGATTGGATTGTAATCGGTGGAGGGATCACAGGCATATCGCTGAGCTATGAACTGCAAAAGGCTGGCTTTTCGGTATTGCTAATTGAGCAGCATCAACAACTTCAGGGTGGCAGTAGTCTTGGCTATGGGGGCATCTCATACTGGGCTGGTTCAACGGCTCTCACTCAACAACTTTGCCAAGAGGGAATTACTAGACAACGAGAACTTTCCCATGAACTGGGCATGGATACAGAGTTTCGTGAGATTGATTTGCTATTGACTCTCGAACCTGACGCAGATTCAGAAGCTATTCTCGCGCAATATGCTAATTGCATGATTTCCCCGACTTTGCTCAACGTTCAAGAAGCTTGCGATCGCGAACCACAATTAAATGTGAATGGAATTGGTGGAGCTTTACTGCTGCCCCATGCTCATATCAACTTAAACTGTTTTGTAAAAGCCCATCAGCAAGCAATCCAAAAATTGGGCGGCGAAATTATCTACACCAAAGTCAATCAAATTTTAATCGAAGGCGATCGCGTCGCAGGTGTAACTACAGAACAGGGAGAATTTCGTAGCGATCGGGTGGTTGTTTGTGCAGGAGGCTTATCTCGCGCTCTACTTAAAGCATCAGGACTTCATGCCAGAATCTATTACACCCATGCTGAAGCGATCGATACAGACCCCGTTGATCTGGAATTGCGATCGATGGTAATGCCTGCGGATACTAAGCGCTATGAATTAGAAGGAGCAACCAAGGACATTGATCAAGATGCTATTTGGGATGTGGCTGGGCATGAACTATTGCCTCCTTCGATTGATGCTGGAGCGATTCAGTATTGCGATCGCAGCATCAGATTTGGTCAACTTAGCCGCGTTTTAACCGATCCTTACGCAGCGATCGATCCCATTGAAAGTGAAGCTGGTATTCGGGCATACGTCAGTAAAGTTCTACCCAAAATTGGTGAATTAAAGGGCAAATGGCGAAATTGTCTGGTTGCTTTTAGTAGTGACAATTTACCGTTAGTTGGTTCACTAAAGGAATGCGAAAACCTCTATCTGTTCTCTGGATTCACCAGTCCCACTGTTTATGTACCGACACTATCGAAGAGGTTTGCAGAACATGCAAAGGGCAATTCTGATGAGATTATTGACTCACTCTCTCCTCAAAGATTTTCAGCAATTACTTAACTGATATTACGTGGAAGTTTCTAAGACCATCATCCCTTCTCCCATATTTTTTTGAAAGTGTTGCTTTGCAACACTTTCAAAAAAATAAGCAATGAAGTGCCGCGCTCTGCGCGGCACTTCATTGCTTATTTGGCGAGAAGACGAAAATTAACTTGCTAGGACGTTAAGGAAATGCAAAAATATTGACATTAGCAGTGACTGAAATGATTATGCTCGGTAAAACCTTGACTGGGCGCTATAAAATCGTCAAACAACTTGGCGGCGGCGGCTTTAGCCAAACCTTTATTGCAGAAGATGGATATCTGCCCGATCGCCCTACTTGTGTGATCAAGCAGCTTAAGCCTGCGTCATCACAAGCAGAAATTTTAAAAATCTCCCGTGAACTATTCGATAAAGAAGCAAAAGTACTTTACAAATTGGGACGGCATGAATGTATCCCCAGTTTATTAGCGCACTTTGAAGAAGACGAAGAATTTTTTCTCGCTCAAGAATTGATTGAAGGCGATGTCTTGACTCAAGAAATTAAGCGTGGTCAATGTTTGGGAGAGCAGTATACGATTGATTTTCTCACTGATATTTTGCCGACCCTCGATTTTGTCCATCATCAACAGGTAATTCATCGTGACATCAAACCCAGTAATCTGATCCGTCGAGCTAGTGACAAAAAAATTGTCTTAATTGATTTTGGGGCAGTCAAAGAAGTTAGCACCCAACCAATTAGTCAGCTAGGACATACTTCCAGTTTGGTAATTGGCTCTCCTGGATATATGCCCAATGAGCAATATAGTGGCAAGACCATGTTTGCCAGTGATATCTATGCGATCGGGGTGATTGCCATCCAAGCCCTCACGGGAGTACTGCCCAATCAGATCCCTGAAGATCCTATTACTAGTGAGTTTTGCTGGCGCGATCGCGCAAAAGTCACGCCTACATTGGCTGATGTAATTGATAAAATGGTGCGCTTTGATTTTCGCCAACGCTATCAATCAGCCAATGATGTATTGGAAGCACTGCAACCTCTACTAATGCAATCTGAAGCTCAGACTGTTTTTAGCGAGTTTGCACCCTCACCTCTTACTGATTTATCACTAGTTCTTAATCCTCCTGAAAAAACTAATCAGAGTTATCTGGAAAAGCTAATTGATGAAGTATCAGATGACCTTGAAATGAGTGAAGACCCTGTGAGGGCTAAGAAGCTAGTATGTCTCGTATGCACTGGTATTTTAGAAAACGATCTCAATCGTCTTAATAATTTTAGTTTTGTGGAACTACTGGAAGACTTATATCAACAATTTCCAAGTATTGAAGCTTTAAAAGAGAACTTGGTAAAATCTGTGAAGACGATCGCTGTCCAAAAGCAGCGTCAATACTTAATTGTTGCCAAAATAGTTTTTAACGCAGCTTCTAAACTTTACCCACAAACACCTGTATCAGTAATTGCCGAACCGATTAGTTCTTCTCAAGTCAAACCCAATCCTCAAACAGTTAGTCAACCACTTGCTTATTCAGTAAATCATCTAGTCATTAATGCAGGTTCAGCACAACTAATTGCTCCGATTGATACTTCTCAAAACAATTGCATAAAAGAACCTCTCAACAACTCACTGATTGCAACACCCCCATCGGAGTATCAGTTCAGCTTTACTGAAGATGAATTATCGCTGATCGATCCCTATCTCAACGATGACTCTGACATTTATGCATGGGTAGCCCATAATATTGATACAGATGCTCAGCAGATGCGTCTAAAAAAACTCTTGTTTTATACCTATCAAGATGTTTGGGAAAGTGATCTGCGTCAATTGAATAGCATTGATTGGGCAAGTCTTTTGAGAGAGTTAGTTTCATTCATGCCTACTTTTCAGCAATTGACAGCATTACTCCATGAGTCAGTTCAAAGAGTTTCCAAACCTACGGAATATGCTGTGATCGGTAATTTGCTACTTAGCAAGTTAGAGCCTCTTTATCCCGATCGCAGTTATGAAAATAATTTATCAGAGGTTAGTCCTGCGATCGCCCCACCAATTGCACCCACGATCAATCAACCTGATTATTACAATCGTCAAAGCCGCAGTAAAATTCCCTTTGATCCGCAAATTGCAGTTGATCTATTTGACTTGCGATTGGAACTGATGCGATTTACCAGTTCTATGCGAGCCAAGATTTTACTTTTTTCTGTTCTGTACTACCCCTTTGATTCCGATCGCGATAATTGGCATGATTTGAGAACTCATGGGCTTGATGGACTGCTACGACAGTTATTTTATGCTTATTCATTCTACGAGAAAGCCGAAAAAGCGATCTGGCAAACAGCGCGATCGCTAAGTGAACCTAGTGCTTACGATCAGTCCGCTAGTTATATTCTTCAGGCTATCAAAACTCTATACGATCAGATTGAGGCTAAATCAATGTTGCATCCTGCGGAAGGTAACTTATCCCAATCCGATGATACTGACTTTACTCAACCAAGTTTACTCTTCCGCAGCAGCGATGATGACACTTGCCAGTTTATCTAAAAGAGAGTTCGGCGCGGAGCGTTGAACTCTCTTTTGGGTTTAGCAAAATCCAAGCTAAAGTATAGATGGCAACGTTCTTTAGTTGGTTTCTGTGCAAGAAGATTTTCGGTTAATTGTTGATTTAGTAACTGTTCTTGCAGCAGCTTCGTTTGGCGGGTTACTGGCGGCGGCTCTGCGATTACCAGTTTTGTTGGGCTACATTTTTGGCGGCATCGTTGTTGGACCCACAGGTTTAGGACTGATCAAAGAATTGATTCAGGTAGAAACCCTTGCCCAGTTTGGGGTTGCCTTTTTGCTATTTGCCCTTGGTGTTGAGTTTTCGCTGAAGCAATTAAATAAGGTGAGAGCGATCGCCCTAGGTGGTGGTAGCTTACAAGTTTTGCTGACGATCGCTCTTACCACTGCTGTCTCAGTACTGGTGGGATGGGTCGAGACCCCTACACAAGGAATTTTCTTAGGCGGGATTTTATCACTATCATCAACGGCGGTGGTACTGCGAAGTCTCATGGAAACCAATGCCACCGAGTCTGCACAGGGACAGGTAACACTGGGGATGTTGATCATCCAAGATTTAGCACTAGGTTTGATGCTGGCGGTTTTGCCCGCACTGGATCATCCTGAGTCAGTGGGGATCGAAGTGATCAAGGCTTTGTCGGTAACAGCTTTATTTGCAGGTGGCGCGATCGCCGCAGGGATTTGGGTGATTCCGCCATTTTTGCGATGGGTAGCGAGTACCGAGAGTCGCGAATTATTTTTACTCAGCGTGATCGTGCTGTGCTTAGGAATTGCACTCCTGACTGAGCATTTGGGCTTATCGATCGAGATGGGTGCGTTCGTCGCAGGTTTGATGATTTCTGAGGTGGAATATGCCGATCAAGCACTCACCTATGTTGAACCACTGCGAGATGTGTTTGCGACTTTATTTTTTGCGGCGATCGGGATGCTGATCGATCCTGTATTTCTGTTCCAAAACTGGGAATTAATTCTCAGCCTTGTGGCGATCGTGATGATCGGTAAATTCTTAATCGTCGTACCTTTAGTAAGTATTTTCCGCTATCCATTGCGAGTTGCCATTTTTGCGGGATTAGGTTTAGCCCAAATTGGAGAATTCTCGTTTGTTCTAGCTAGTGAAGGACAGAAATTAGGTTTAGTCTCGCGTCGTGTTTATCTGCTAATTTTGGGGACAACCGCTGTAACTTTGATGGTTACGCCATTCCTACTCAAGGCAACACCACAGATTTTAGAATTGCTTGAAAAAGTACCATTTCTTCAAGCTTGGATGAATAAGTTGGATATGCCCCAAGAGCTTGCGGTAAATGCGAAACTCCATGATCATGTAGTGGTTTGTGGTTATGGTCGCATCGGTCAGGGGATTGTCACTTTGTTGCAATCTAAGGGCTATCCAGTCTTAGTAATTGAGGATGCAGAATCTAAGGTGCAAATTCTGCGATCGCGAAATATTCCCTATCTATACGGCAATTGTGCCAGTCCGTTCGTTCTCGAAAAAGCAGAAATCGACCATGCGCGATCGATGTTGATTGCTATTTCTGACCCGATCGCGACGAGATTGGCTGTGCAAAGAGCTATATCTATTTCTCCAGAAATTGATATTGTAGTCAGAGCTGAAAAAGATGCGGATATCGATACTCTTTATCAACTTGGTGCGAAGGAAGTAGTGCATCCCACCTTTGAGACAAGTTTGGAATTAACTACACATCTACTACTATGTCTAGGTGAAAGTACTCAAGATATCCAGACAGAAATTATTGCGGTACGTCGTAGCCGCTATGCGAATTTCCGTCCTGAAATTGCCTGTGCATTACCAATAGTCCCTCTGTTGCCACCTACCACCAATCTTGTTGAGATTGATGGCAATGCTTCTTGAACTAACAGCTATAAAACACAAATAAAGAAATGCTATGAACACAGGATTATATGAGACAGATTTTTATGGCTGGACATTGGAGCAGTCCAAGCTTCTGTCCTTAGGTCATTTAGATAGCTTGGATTTGTTGAATTTGGTTGAGGAAATAGGGGCTTTGGGTAAGCAAAAGCAGCAAGAATTATCAAATCGATTGGGTGTATTGATTGGACATCTTTTGAAATGGCAGTATCAACCTACAAAGCGATCTCGCAGTTGGCAGGTCACAATTCAGTTACAAAGAGAAGAAATTCAAGATCTGTTAGCGGATAACCCTAGCTTAAAATCTTATTTAGATAAAGCCCTACTTAAGGGATATCGCTTAGGATTAGCGCTAATTTTGGCGGAAACCCCAATCAAGAAAAGTATCTTGCCCAATGAATGTCCTTATAGCCTTGAGCAGTTGCTTGACTTGAGTTTTCCTGATGATATTGGTGTGGAATTTTGATGAAGTTCAAATCTCGATTAATTGCTAAAAATTTGAAATTTTTGCTGCTCGGTCTTACCACTTATTTCCTCACGGCTTGCCAAGGTTCAAATATTGGCAGTTCATTGGAAAATGCGATCGCTCCCGCTAGTCCATCTTCTTCTGATGCGATCGCCGAAAATCCCAATCAACCAACGCCGATCGCCACATCACCCAGTCCAGCCCCAACCGCAAAACCTGAAATAAAACCTGCAACAAAGCCAACTAATTCTCCTACTAGTTTTGTTAGTCCTGCTAATAGCGATCGCTGGTCTAGTCCAATGAAGGCGATCGCTCTACAGTCTTTACCGAAAAAAACAATCCCAGAGACCAACTCCCTCAAAGAACTATTTTTTATAAACTTTCCTAATTCCCAAAAGCAATCTGGTGGATTTAGTGATCTGGACACAGCACCTGCTTCACTTAAGAATTGGATTAAAGACTTAAATAAATTAGGAACAATCTCCCCCAAAACTGGACAACAATTTAAGCCAAATATTTTAGTAGCTCGTCGTGAATATGCCCGATGGTTATTAGAAACCAATAATCGCCTCTATAAAAATCAACCTAGTCGCCAAATCCGTCTTGCTCAACCAACCGATAGCGCTAGTTTTACAGATATTCCTAATAATCATCCTGACTTTGGCATTATTCAAGGCTTAGCTAATGCAGGGCTAATTGGTGGCACGAGCGATCGCTTTCGTCCTAATGATCCGTTATTAAGGGAAGAGCTTGTGCAATGGAAAATCCCCCTCGATCTGAGACAACCCTTGCCCATCGCGACCTTAGAGTCTGTCAGCAAATCATGGGGTTTTAAAGATAGCGATCGTATTAGTGAGAATGCTTTGAATGCAATTTTTGCCGATGCTCAACTGCGCGATCTCTCGAACATTCGCCGTAGCTTTGGATTTACAACTTTATTACAACCGCAGAAGCCCGTTACCCGCGCTGAAGCAGCAGCTTCTCTCTGGTATTTTGGTACTGCGGTGGATGGCACATCAGTTAGTAAGGTTTTAGAAACTGAGAGATAATTAATATTATGGAAACAGGAGAAAAGCTATGGTTCAAACCTTACAAGCTTCAAGGCTCAGCTTATATGATGTGGAATCTAAATTCCATGCGCGTCAGCAATTTACAACCAGCGATTTCTTTACAGATTTATTACAAAATGCCTCTCCCTTAAGCGAATTTGAGCAACAAATTTTGGATCGCACTAGGCAGCATTATCTTTATCTAGCTAAGCGCCCCCTTTTAGAAGTAACCGTCAAGATGGTTACCTTGTCGCCGTTGCTTTCCCTTGCAGGTTTTTATGATCCGCCTTTTTATACGACCCTAGAAGAATCGATTGAGTTAGTGTCTCAGGATGGAGTGGAAGTGGTGCGAGGGCAAATTGATGTCTTAGTGCTACAACAATCAATCTGGATATTGGTAATCGAAGCTAAAAGCATTCAATATGATGTGATGGTGGCTTTGCCGCAGGCTTTGACTTATATGATTTCTAGCCCTAACGCCACCAAAACAAGATTTGGATTGATTACTAATGGACGCGAATTTCGCTTTATCAAACTAGATTCTGAAGCTGAACTAACTTATACCCTATCCAAAGTTTTTTCCCTGTCTGAGTCAGAAAATCACTTATACCCAGTATTACAAATTTTAAAATCTCTAGGGCAGTTAGTTATTTGACTATTTTTCGTCCAATTAAAACAGAGGAGGACGGTGCGAAGCGCCGTCCTCCTCTGTTTGGGATTTATGTAAAGCCGCGCTTTTCATTTTGCAATTTTTGATATAGAGGCGCTAGAATATTAGCAATTGTTATTGTTGAGAAAATTATATAGATCATGTCGCAGTATCAACGTATCGAGTACTTAATCGGGAAAGATGGCAAAATCGTTGAGCGAGCGATTGACATGTCTGGCAGTGAATGCGTCGCGATCACTGCTGAAATTGAGTCGAATTTAGGGAAAGTCGAAACTCGCCAATTACTGCCCAATTATTACGAGACCTCTGGACAAAACCTTGATTGCAATGCGATCGAGCAAGTTCAGTATGATCAATTACCCTAATTTGCTGTAGATACGTGTGCTATTTAGGTTGTATTAGTTAACCTAATGTTTTCTAAAACTTATTGAATTTACCTACTGTTTGAGTCTTGCTAACTTTCCCGATAGTAATGATTGAGGCACTCACAGGTAAATGTAATTGGCTCGCCAATTAGATCAGTTTGAGAATTTATTTCAATAAAGTGAAGCTGCTTACCCTATTCTGGGTAAAATTGTGATCAAGAAATTAAGAATTGTTAAAGATTTGCTTATGTAGAGATTTGCCATGGTGATTCAAACTCCCCTGTTGATATCAGAGTCGAACGCAACTAAAAGGCTGCGAAATATTTTTGCGTCCGTTGATGCCATGAGTTGTCCGCATAGGCTGAATTTTCATCTGCATACAGTGCATTCTGACGGCAAAATGCAGCCAGTGGATTTGATTCAGCAGGCGATCGCCTTACGTGTTTCTGATCTAGCCATCACCGATCACCATGCGATCGCAGGATATTACATTGCCAAAAAATATCTTGATCGATCAATCAGTCAATCTAGCGATCCCCAGTCTTTGCCTACACTTTGGTCGGGCATTGAGGTGAATGCCAGCCTGATTTTTACAGAAGTGCATATTCTGGGCTATGGATTTGACCCCGAACATAAGGCGATGCTTCCCTATTTACAGGGTAAAACTACCGCAGGTTTAGACTATCAAGCAATTAGTGTGATTAAGGCGATGCATTTGGCTGGAGGTTTGGCAGTATTAGCTCACCCGGCACGATATCGGCGATCTCCTGAAGACTTGATCCCAGCCGCCGCCGCCTTAGGAATTGATGGTGTAGAGACTTATTATGGCTACGACAATAGCGATCCTTGGAAACCAAGTCCGCGCCAGACCGAAGAAATTCGTCATCTTGCCGAATCCCACGGATTACTGCATACCTGTGGAACTGACTCCCACGGGTTTAAGATTAGCAAGAGACTCTAAAAAACATTTCAGAACTTAGGAACAAGGGGCTTAAGCCCCTTGCCTGCTTACAATCGCAACAAAACTTAGAAAAATAAATGACCGAAAAACCAAAAGTAATCGTCGTTGGTGCGGGTTGGGCGGGACTAGGCGCAACCTATCAACTCACCAAACAAGGCTATGACGTAACCTTATTAGATGCGGGATCGCAAGCTGGGGGATTGGTTGCAGGATGGAAAACAGAACAGGGGCGATCAGTCGAAGCAGGAATTCATGGATTTTGGTATCCCTACCGTAATATTTTCTCCCTAGTCAAAGAATTAGAGCTTGATCCTTTCACGCCTTGGACGAGATCAGCGCAATACTCTCCCGCAGGTTTAGAAGTTGAATCACCAATTTTCCAAGACTTGCCACGATTACCTTCACCCCTTGGCACATTTGCCTATACGCAGTTTAAGAGATTGCCATTAAGCGATCGCCTCTCAGCGTTACCGTTAATGTATGCTGTCGTCGATTTTGATAACTCTGACGACGCATGGAAGCGTTACGACGGTATCACTGCCCGCGAACTATTTCGTCAATATGGCGTGTCGGAACGGCTTTATCGCGAATCCTTCGAGCCAATGCTGTTAGTTGGTTTATTTGCTCCTGGGGAGCAATGCTCGGCGGCGGCGGCTTTGGGAATGCTGTATTACTTCATCTTGGCGCATCAAGCAGATTTTGACGTGGTTTGGTGTCGCGGCACTGTCGGCGAAAAAATCTTTAAACCTTGGTGCGATCGCATTAAAGATCTTGGCGGCAAAATCCTCACCGAGCGACGTGTTAGTGATGTACAGATTGATAATTCTGGCAAAGTTACAGGGGTAATTTGTGGAGATGAAAGCTTTGAAGCCGATGCTGTAATTTTTTCCGTAGGCATTTCGGGAATGCAGAAAATTGTCTCTAGTAGCCCTGCTTTGCAAAAACGTAGAGAATTTCGTAACTTGATGAACTTAGGTGCGATCGATGTATTGGCTGTAAGGCTATGGTTCGATCGCAAAATCAAGATTCCTCGTCCATCCAATGCCTGCTTTGGCTTTGATGTGACTACAGGCTGGACATTTTTTGATCTCAATGCGCTCCATGATGAATATGGTGATGAGACAGGCTCCGTGATCGAAGTCGATTTTTATCACGCAAATCAATTCTTGCCCCTCGATAATCAAGAAATTGTGGCGATCGTCCAGAAATATCTTATTTCCTGTTTACCAGAATTTGAAACCGCTAAAGTTATTGATAGCAGTGTAATTCGCTTGCCTCGTGCAGTGACCCATTTTGCCCCTGGCAGTTATCAGCATTTGCTTAGAGCCATTACCAGTTTCCCCAATTTATATATGAGTGGTGACTGGGTAATTACCAATCACGGCTCATGGTCACAGGAAAAAGCCTATGTCACTGGTTTAGAAGCAGCAAATCTAGTCATTCAACAATTTAGTCATGGCAACATGACTCAGATTTTGCCGATAGAATCCGATGAACCTCATATCCAGATTGCGCGATCGCTCAATCAAACCCTTAGAAACATTGCAAAATCCTTGATCCCTAATTTCTTACTACCATAATAAGTTTGAATTTTATTGAGCCTACGCCGTAACAAAATTCAAACCTGACTACATAATTAGCTTGTAATCAATGTAAAATTGGATACGGTTAGACCAACCTAATAAAACTTTTTTATGCTCTTAACAGAACAAGCTCCCTCGACTCCTAAAAATACTCTCGGTTGTGTCTTAGTAGTGGAGGACGAAGCGATTATTCAAGAGGCGATCGCATTATCTTTGCGTGAAGAAGGTTACAGTGTTTTACTGGCTGAAGATGGTTACAGTGCTTTGCAAATTGCTAAAACTGCGGCAAGACTGGATTTAGTGATTTTGGATGTGATGTTGCCATCAATAAATGGACTAGACTTCTGCCGCATTTTGCGTCACGAAGGCAATAATGTTCCTGTATTGATGATTAGTGCTAGGGGTAATGAATCTGATCGGATTGTCGGCTTAGAGGTTGGAGCTGATGATTATCTCAGTAAGCCTTTTGGGATGAGAGAGCTAGTAGCCCGTTGCCGTGCTTTGTTACGCCGTAGCCGTCGTGACTTTGTGGCGACTAATGCCACGGTTTATAAGTTTGGCGATATCACCATGTATCCCGATGAGTGTCGGGTTACAATCAACGAAACGGAAATCAATCTTTCTCCAAAGGAATTTCGGTTGCTTGATCTATTTATGAGTCATCCGCGTCGGGTGTGGTCACGGGAGCAGCTACTTGAAAAAGTCTGGGGAGTGGACTTTGTGGGTGATAGCAAAACTGTTGATGTACATATTCGTTGGTTACGCGAAAAAATCGAAGTTGATCCTAGTGATCCGAAGCATATTGTTACTGTCAGAGGCTTCGGCTATCGTTTAGGGTAAAAATAAGGAAGGGAGTCAAAGACTCCCTTCCTTTTATTTACCGTCTTCTTATAGCGCTTTGCGCTCAAACCAAGAAACTTTTTGAAAGCGTTGCTTTGCAACGCTTTCAAAAAGTTTCTTGTGGTTTGTTTGTTTGGTAATTGCTGTAGAAAATAAAACCAAAAGAGAGAGGCGGCGCTTCGCGCCGCCTCTCGTTTTCAATAAGTACCTACACAAAAAAGAGAAAGGCGGCGCAATGCGCCGCCTTTCTCTTTTTTGTGTTTGATTTTCCAACTAATTAAATACAAAATATTTATAATTTTTCTACTTTTTTGTGGCTTTCCTGACTTTTTAAGCTCTTATTCTACTAAACAAGTTAAGCGATTTGTACGGTTAGTTTATCAATAGTTGTTTGATAAATTAAACCTTAACAATGAAGTCTAATCAGCAAATTTTCTGAAATATATAACATATTACGGCTGAGGGGAATACTAAAAATATCATTAATATAGCAATTAATTTTTTTAGTGATAATCATATTAATTAATCCAGAAAATCAAGCTAAAAACTTTATTGTTTACTAAGTGCTAAGACCCTAATTAGTATGAATTCTAAGTAAGTAGAAAGTTATGCATATATTTATCAATGTCTTAGAAGAGATAATTGTTAAAGAAGTTAGAATTCAAATCGAAGAACTACGCCCAGCGATACAACCAAAAGTTAAAGTCGCAGAAGTTGTAGCCTATACGCTTAATCGACTTCCACCTTTATTTGCCACGTCAATGATTGGCTGGAAATATCAATATGACTATGCTTTAAATGAACTCCATCCTCAAATTTCTCAAACAGTCACGCATGGTATTAAGGCTATTTTATTTGGCGATCCATTACATGACTCTACGCCTTTACCTAAGCATTTATTTCTAAATAGTGCAGGAGTATTGCATCAACTCAATCAACTACTCAAGCGCAAATATTTACGATGGCGTGATGTCCCCCTCATTGTTAGAGAAATGTCTGAACAATGTACGCACTTTAGCCAAATCAATAATTCAGATGATCAAACAGTAATTCAAGGGATCGAAGAAACTCGATTACAAGATGTTAATCATTTAAATCACCAACATCGAGCTGCACTTTCTAGCTCAAAACGGTTTATGCAAAAGCAGCTTGTTCAAAAGCAGCAGGAAGCCTTTCGCCTAGAACTGGAAAAAGCTTGGGATTCTCATCTAAAAACCTCCGAAGGTTCATGGTCTAGCGATAAACGAGCCAAGGATGCCTTAGAAATGGAATATAGAGCCTTAGAATCCTATACTTTAGGTGCTCAATTAGGAATAATAAATGTATTAGAACATCTTGTGTTTCTAATAATTGGGAAAGCCACACCTCCTGACCTAGATCAGCAATTTAACAAAGGCGAGGTGGCGGCCTACGCACTCAATCGACTGCCAGTTATGTATGCTACCAGTGTCCGTGGATTTCAGCATTTAAGACAAAAAGCTGTTTCTGAGCTTTCTCGCGAACTCATTGGGAATGTGCGGACTGGCATCATGAAAGTACTGAAGATTCCTCATACAGAGTTGCAACCGATCGCTGCTTATCGCTTTACTCAAGAATATGAACAAGCAATTTTAGATTTACGGACTTTATTAGGACGCAATGATATTACTTTGCATAATGTTGTGGCGATTGTCCAAGATCTATTGTTATGTCAATCTGCATCAAGGAACTGATGTTGACTCATCTTGGTTAACCAGTAGTTCTGGAACAGGATCGTATCCACCAATATTCCAAGGATGACAACTGCATACTCTTTTAATAGTCATCCCACCGCCTTTGAATAAACCAAAGCGATCAATAGCAGTCACTGCATACTGCGAACAAGTAGGCTGAAACCGACATCTCGGCGGAAATAATGGTGAAATAAATAATCGATAAAACTGAATCAATAAAATGACAAGTTTTTTCATGAATGTTTTCGTGACTGCGTTAGGCTATTGATCAAGCTGTCGCCAACCCAAACCCGAAAAAGCGTGAGGCGGTGCTTCGCGCCGCCTCACGCTTTTTCGGGGTTAGATCCTAACAAAACGTGGCAACAGCTATGTAGCTCCATTTTAACGTTTCTATCCTAATATTCTGATGTCATCCTCTAAAACTATCACGATCGCTGTTATTCAAGCATCTCTCAATGCTGATATAGCTAATAACGTCACTAAAATATCCGACTTAGTTAGCAAAGCAGCCTATCAAGGCGCACAGGTAATTTTGCCACCAGAATTATTTGAAGGGTCATACTTTTGTCGGGAAGAGCGCGATTATTTTTTTGATTGGGCGCAACCTGTGGACAATCATCCGACGATCGCCCATTTTCAAAAGCTAGCTCAAGAACTAAATGTAGTCATACCTGTCTCATTTTTTGAGAAGTCAGGACAGGTCTATTACAACAGTCTCGCTATGGTTGATGCTGATGGCTCATTGCTGGGAGTCTATCGCAAAAGTCATATTCCCGATGGTCCTGGTTACGAAGAAAAGTTTTATTTTCGTGGTGGTGACACAGGCTTTAAAGTTTGGGATACGGCTTTTGGCAAAATTGGCGTGGGCATTTGCTGGGATCAGTGGTTTCCTGAATGTGCTAGAGCGATGGTACTGATGGGAGCCGAAATTTTGCTATACCCCACGGCGATCGGTTCCGAGCCAGAGGAGCCAAATCTAAATACTAAAGATCCTTGGCAGAGAGCGATGATCGGTCATGCTGTCAGCAATGTAATTCCTGTAGCTGCGGCAAATCGGATCGGGCTAGAGGGAAATCAAACTTTTTATGGTCATTCCTTTATTGCTAACCATCGCGGCGATAAAGTTGCCGAGTTAAACGACACTGAAGAAGGTGTGATCTTAGCTAGTTTTGATCTTGATCAAGTTCGACTTAATCGCGCATCCTTTGGATTTTTCCGCGATCGCCGTCCAGATTTATATCAGGTTTTATTGTCCCCCTAAAAAATAGAGATGTCGCTTTGCGACATCTCTATTTTTAAACCCAAGACCAACGTCGCTTTTGGGCGTTGGTTTTGCCAATTTCCAGTCTTTGCGATCGCGTCGGCATCGGCTCAATCACAGTCGTAATATCGGATAGTGAATTTACCCTTAACTCATGGGTAAAGGTATTACATTGATAGACCGTGGCAGTATCGATGTCCAACGCCGATAGCCATCCACTTTTAGGGTGATAACCACCAGTATCAATATCCAGCCATCCCTTGCCTAGTACTAAATTCCCTGGTTTCACCCCTGGAAAAACAAAGGTAATTGTATGTCCAGTGATAATAATTTTGTCTTCAAAGAAAGGTTCTGTCGCACTATGAAATTCTTCGCGAATCCAACAAAACTCTGCCGCACCTTGCAATTCGAGCGGTAAATTGGGATTTAAGCCTGCATGGACTAGCCAGACATCACCTAAATCCATATAAAGTGGCAATTGCTGCATCCACTCCAAATGTGCTTCTGGCATATTAGCAGCTCCATAACTTTCTAGGGTTTTAGAACCACCATTCAGTATCCATCCCTTCCAAATCAATGATTCTTCGCTACAGCCAAAAGCATCAAGACACATTTGCTCATGATTTCCCTTGAGGCAAATATGATTATTGCTCATTACCCAGTTCACAACATCGGCACTGCGCTCGCCGCGATCAATTAAGTCGCCCAAAAAATACAATTTGTCATTAGGACTGTACTTAATAAAGTCAATTAACTTCATTAAGCCATCAAATTGACCATGAATATCGCCGAATACAAATCGAGTCAACTTATCTCACCCCATATCACAAATGGTGAAGCTAAAAACACATAGTATTGAAGTCTAGCGACTGGTATGCATGAGATGTAGCGGTCTAGCATTTTTTTCAAGACAGATACAACTGGGAAAAAACTTTATCTTTAAATATCTACTGTTTATATTTTAGGACAGATTTTCCTCGCTTTCGCTTCATTTTGTTTCTTGGCATGATTAGAGGCTTTGTAATTTATCACAATCTAGGACATAAAACCCAAGAAGAGAATGGCGGCGCTTCGCGCCGCCATTCTCTTCTTGGGTTACATATACTTGGCAGATACTCCCTTCCCACCGAAGAAATAGACGTATAAAACCAAGAAATAGCGTTGCGGCGCTTCGCGCCGCAACGTCTATTCTTTCATTGGGAAGGGAGTATATGCTAGATAGTGTAAGCACCATGCTGCTCATTACTGCTTTTTAGGGATGTAAAAACACAAAACGGCTATGCCGTTTTGTGTTTTGGTATTAATTAACAAGCGTCGCAGTTTTTTTATTTTTATGTTCAATGGATTTATTAGTATCGATAAGCCACCATCGATTACGGCTCATGACTGCGTGAGTCGGTTACGCAAGTTACTTAAACAAAAGAAAATTGGTCATGGCGGTACTCTTGATCCGATGGCAACAGGAGTGTTACCGATCGCCGTTGGTAATGCCACACGACTTTTAAGATTTTTACCAGACGGCAAAGCCTATGTTGCCAAAATTCGCTTTGGGCTGGTTACCAATACCGATGACATTACAGGAGAAGTAATTAGCGATCGCCCCTGTCCAAATTTAACGCTTACCGAAATTCAAAAATTCCTACCCTTGTTTCAAGGCAAAATTACCCAACGTCCCCCCGCTTTTAGTGCGATTCAAGTTAATGGTAAACGCCTTTACGATTTGGCGCGTCGAGGGGAGATCACATTAGATGATGTACCGATGCGTGAGGTAGAAATCACCGAAATTCGGATCTTAAATTGGGCTGAAGGGGATTATCCAGAATTAGATGTGGCGATCGCCTGTGGGTCAGGTACATATATTCGCTCGATCGCGCGGGACTTAGGAGAAAAGCTAGGTTGTGGCGCGACTTTATCGGGGCTAGTTCGCACTTACAGCAATGGTTTTGATTTAGATTCTAGTTTGACGTTTGATCAGGTTGAGGAGCTTTTGCGATCGCATAGTCTCGAAGTACTTGCACCTGATCATGGCTTGCATTTTTTACCAATGGTGACTCTTGACGAGAATAAAACAAAACTTTGGTGTATGGGACAGGCGATCGCGATTCCCGATAATTTTTCTAACTTAGGGGCAGAAAATATTTATTTACGGATGTGTGACCCAAATCAGAATTTTCTAGGTGTTAGCGAAGTTGTGGAAGCTGCGATGCAACCAATAGTCGTTTTACATCCCATAAATTAGATTTATACCAAAGCACAAAATGGCGGAGCCATTTTGTGCTTTTATAGCTGTCGCCACACTTTTGTGAATTGTTACTATAGACGCAACTTGTATCAAGACAAATCAAAACCCAAAAAGGAAATGTTGGCACTAAGTGCCAACATTTCCTTTTTGGGTTTGAAAGGACGCAAAGCGTCCTTTCTTTTTTAGATTAGATTTTGCTAGTCAACTTAGTAAGCAACTGATTAGATCTCTGTAAGAAACCCTTCATGCTGTCAGCATCAAAGCTCTTTTGAGCCATCAGAGCCAAGTCGTAAACATGGGTACAAATCAAGTTAGCAAGATCCGCAGATTCTGACTTACCATCAACTAAAACTTGACTACTATCAAGCTCAATCAACTTCTGCATAAGCGGATGCGCCGTATTTACCAGCAACACATGATCTTCAGGGAAGCTCACCGTACCTTGTTGCATCAACGCCATCATCTCCTGCATCCGTCGCGCAGATTCTGGCAGCAGAATGATTGCAGGTGGGGCAGAAGCCACATCTTCCGCTTTGATAGCTTCAGTGCGAATTACCAATTTAGGTTTATTCAATGCATCACGGAAGATATCTTGGAGATGATCGCTCTTGGTTTTATTGGTTTTCGGATCGACAATTTCGGTTTTCGATTCCTTGTCAACGAGGCGATCGTCAATTTCGGCATCCACACGGGCAAATTTAATATCTTTAAATTCGCGCTCAAGGAAATTAATGAAGTGGCTATCAATAAATGCATCAAAAGTCAGCACTTCTAGTCCTTGGTTTTTATGCAATTCCACATAAGTACCTTGGGCGATCGGATCAGAAGTGTAGAAAACTTGGTTTTCGTGTTCTGCCTTGTTACGCTCTAGATAAGCTTGCAAGGTTGTGTAGTTACCGCTTTCGCTCTTGACTGCTTCATCTTCACTAGTGGTGGCATACACTAGGATTTCCTTAACTTGCTGATAGAACTTATCGCTATTCATTGAGCCAAACTTCATGAAGATGCTGATATCTTGCCAACACTTTAGAAATTCTTCACGGGAGTCACTGTAAAGAGCAGTTAGGCGATCGCCTACTTTCTTGGCAATAAAGTCTTGGATCTTGCGAACCTTTGGATCACCTTGTAAAAAGCTGCGTGATACGTTCAGAGGAATGTCAGTACTATCGATCGCCCCGCGCAAAGGCATCAAGAACTTAGGAATCACATCATCGCAATTGTCGCTGACAAAAACGTGATTGCAGAACAACTTGATTTGTCCACGATTGGGATCAATATCCGCCTTCATTTTGGGGAAATACAGAATTCCCTTAATCACAAATGGATAATCTGTATTTAGATGAATCCAAAACAGAGGATCATCTTGGTAAGGATAGAGATAACGGTAGAACTCTAAATATTCTTCATTAGTAACTGATTTAGGAGACTTGTCCCAAAGTGCGGTTTGCTTGTTGATGACTTCATCATTTAGCTTGATCGGCACGGGCATAAAGTCGCAATAGTTGCGAATCATCCGCTTGATCGAGGCCTCTTCTAGATACTCCTCAGCATCTTCTTGCAAGGTCAAGGTGATCGTTGTACCTATACCTGCGCGATCGCTGTCATCAAGTGTAAATGTGGTCGAGCCATCACAAGACCAATGGACTGCTTCAGCACCCTCTTTATAGGATCTTGTATCAATTTCAACATTGCTCGCCACCATGAATGACGAATAAAAACCTAAACCAAAGTTACCGATGATTTGTTGATCACCCGTACCACTGCTAGCGTACTTAGTGGCAAATTCTTGAGCGCTAGAAAAAGCAACTTGGTTAATATATTTCTTTACTTCATCCGCAGTCATGCCGATGCCAGTATCAGCGATCGCAAGCGTCTTTTTTTCTTTATCAATTGTGACCACAATTTCGGACTCGGCGGAGTGATTAGTCTCGCCAGCGTAAGACACCATCTTGAGTTTGCTAATGGCATCTACGGCATTAGAGATCAATTCCCGCAAGAAGATATCTCGCTCTGAATATAAAGCCTTCTTGATAATGGGAAAGATATTCTCGGTATGAATGCTGATCGTTCCCTGCTCTTGCATATCGCGCAAAGCTCCTAATTATTACTAAATGTGTTGCTAAATGTTGCTGGACTGTTAATCAAGCCTGATTATACCGAACCAATAGCAACATCAAATCTCATAGGGTTGTCGCGTTCTCCGTACCTTAGCTGTAAAAAATCAACTCTAAGGGTTTACTTTTTACATGAGTTTATGAAGGTTTGCAAAGCAAATCTATACATTTTTGTAACTCTAGTTGAAAAACCTGATTTGCTCCTCTATTGTGATATCAGCACTTTTGAATCAAAACATTTACAGATATGGCGATCGCAGCAGTTATCTACATCTCAGTGTCTGTACTTTTAGTAATAAGTGCAGGTATATTTTTTGTTAAAGCTATCCAGTCTTTAATAGACAAAAAGCAACCATCAAATTACAAGCGTTCAGAGCAAGTAATGTTTTTACGCCCCACATCCAACGATCCCTTAGCTATTTCCAACCGACGCGAAGAAATCATTGCTATGCTGGAACGACAATTTGCTAGTAGCCCATCATCTGACTCCTAGCACTATGAAAAGGTAGGAGCAAAGATGACGGTTGAATTCCCTATCTCCGATGGAGAGGCAGACTATGTGGCCCGCCGCAAACAACTGCGAAAACAACGCCGCCTTCGCATCTTTCAACGTATTTGGCAGTTAACATTCATTACGGGGCTTACGGGCGCAATGCTATGGATTGCCATGCTCCCAGAGTGGCAATTACGCAGTGCGAATCAAATTGAAATAGAGGGAAATAGTCTCCTTTCTAAGGAGACTATCAAGAGATCTTTGGCAATTCAATATCCCCAGTCGATTTTTCAAATTCAACCCCAAGCGATCGCCACCCAATTAGAAACTAATGCCCCAGTTTCTAAGGTTTTAGTATCGCGCACAATTTTTCCGTCCAAGTTAACTATTCAAGTCCAAGAAAGATTGCCGATCGCGAACTCTACACGCAAGGGTCAGCAAGGTTTCCTAGATGCCGAAGGTATATGGGTTTCTACAAAAGCTTATCCATCGAATATTACGAAACCCAATCTCGTGATCCTAGAACCAAATAATCGCTCGATCAGTCAATGGTCAACCCTATATCGCCAAATTAGTCAGAGTCAGGTCAAAATTTCCCAAGTTGATGCCCGCGATGAATCAAATCTAATTTTGACTACAGAGCTAGGTCTGGTATATTTTGGCACATACAACCCATCACTCTTTACAACACAGTTAGAGACACTTGATCGGATCAGGACATTACCCGAAAAGCTGAAGTCAAAAAGTTATAGACATATTGATATCAGCCAACCTAGTAATCCAATTTTAGAAATGAACATGCCAACAAAAGATAAATCTTCTGAAACAAAATCCTAAATTGTCGTTTTAAGGCTATTATTATTTTTTTCTGGTAGGTTTAAACTGTTACTCGAACTTCTGACTCGAATGGGGTTTAAGCTTAGCAAAATCTAGAGAGCATCAGTAAAACGATTCTATTTATGACATCCCTCGATAAATGACATCTCAAAATGACTGGTCAGATTTGGACTCAAATGGTTCAGAAAACGGAGAAGTAGACGTGCAAATGGATGAACTTTCTGAGTTTTCAAATAACTCTAGACTACACCTAAGTCACTCTCACAATCGGATGAAGCAGCAGTTAGGCGTTGATACAAAAGCGGATAATATCATGTTGGGCAGTGTTGCAAAAATTAAGGTAATTGGTGTTGGTGGTGGCGGCGGCAACGCTGTAAATCGCATGATCGCGAGTGATGTGGTCGGTGTTGAGTTCTGGTCGTTTAATACCGATGCTCAAGCCCTACTTCAATCATCTGCTTCTAAACGCTTTCAGATGGGTCAAAAACTGACCAGAGGTCTAGGTGCTGGTGGCAACCCTGCGATCGGGCAGAAAGCCGCCGAGGAGTCGCGTGATGATATCGCTGCTGCCGTAGAAGGAGCCGACTTAGTATTTATTACCGCAGGTATGGGTGGTGGCACTGGCACAGGAGCTGCCCCCATCATCGCTGAAGTCGCCAAAGAAGCAGGTGCATTGACAGTTGGTATAGTCACACGTCCATTTACCTTTGAAGGGAGACGGCGTGGACAGCAAGCCGAAGAGGGTATTGCTGGTTTACAGAGTCGCGTTGACACCTTAATTGTGATCCCCAACGACAAGTTACTGTCCGTAATTTCTGAGCAGACCCCAGTCCAAGAAGCTTTCAGAGTAGCGGATGACATCCTGCGTCAGGGTGTACAGGGGATATCAGACATCATCATGATCCCTGGTCTAGTCAACGTTGACTTTGCTGATATTCGTGCCGTTATGGCAGATGCAGGTTCAGCAATGATGGGTATTGGCATTGGTTCAGGCAAATCCAGAGCTAGAGAAGCTGCCATGACCGCGATTTCTTCACCTCTACTAGAAACTTCTGTGGAAGGAGCAAGTGGGGTTGTCTTTAACATCACAGGTGGTGAAGACATGACTCTCCATGAGGTAAATGCAGCAGCCGAGACTATCTATGAGGTAGTGGATCAAAATGCCAATATTATTTTTGGGGCAGTAATTGATCCCAAGTTAGATGGAGAGATTCGGATTACAGTGATTGCTACAGGATTTGCTCCTAAAACGCATCCAGCGATCCCACCCCAAATTTCCAAAAAAATTCAGCCTCTACCACCAAACCCAACAGCTAGAGCTTCAACTTCTTCAATGCCCACTACATCACAGTCTGAGATTAAACTTAGTAAGCCAGGACTAGATATTCCAGACTTTTTACAGCGCCGCCGTCCACCAAAATAAAAGCTATAAATTAGGGGCTATGCTTCTAGTTTGTGGCTTTTATTTTGTTTTGGCTGAAAAAATATCTAATTTAATCATAAACAGATAGTACGAATAGCGGATTAAGCCTGACAATAGAATGATGATGGCTATGTTACCTCCTGATAAATTGCAGTGACACACTTAACGACTACTAGGCATGGACTTCACCGACTACCTTCTTTGAATAGCGGTGAAGACCGACTTAGGCTGTTTGCTGGCTCAGCAAACTTGCCCCTTGCCCAAGAGATTTCCCGTTATTTAGGTATCGAACTAGGGCCTATGGTGCGAAAAAACTTCGCTGACGGGGAAGTCTATGTGCAAGTACAGGAATCGATTCGAGGTTGTGATGTTTATCTGATTCAACCTACTTGTCGCCCTGTTAATGACCATTTGACTGAATTATTAATTATGATCGATGCCTGCCGTCGTGCTTCGGCAAGACAGATCACGGCAGTTATGCCCTACTACGGCTATGCGCGGGCCGATCGCAAAACCGCAGGACGAGAGTCCATTACTGCAAAATTAGTTGCAAACTTAATCGTGCAGTCTGGAGCCGATCGCGTGATTGCGATGGATTTACACTCAGCCCAAATTCAAGGATATTTTGATATTCCTTGCGATCATGTTTATGGTTCTCCAGTTTTATTTGACTATCTCAATGAAAAGAAGCTACCTGACTTGGTGGTGGTTTCACCAGATGTAGGGGGAGTAGCTCGCGCCCGTGCTTTTGCTAAAAAACTTGATGATGCTCCTCTAGCCATCATTGACAAGCGCCGCCAAAGCCACAACGTGGCTGAGGTGATGAATGTGATTGGAGATGTGTCTGGCAAAACTGCTGTTCTTGTTGATGACATGATTGATACGGCTGGCACAATCTATGAAGCTGCTAAGCTCTTGAGAAAAGAAGGAGCGAGACAGGTTTATGCTTGTGCAACCCATGCTATTTTTTCGCCTCCAGCGATCGATCGCTTGTCTAGCGGCGTGTTTGAAGAAGTAATTGTGACCAACTCAACCCCCGTTAGACAAGAAAATTACTTTCCGCAATTGAGGGTACTATCGGTAGCTGACCTTTTGGGTGAGACAATCTGGCGGGTTCACGAAGATACATCTGTAAGCAGCATGTTTAGATAAAGCTAAGCCTTCATGTCTTCAATAGATGAATAATAAATCAGTTTTTATTTCATGATTATTTTCATGGTTATACTTAATTCAAGAAAATGTGTACCGTGATACAAATTGCAATTATGTAGTAAGTTTAAGTGAGAATAATCATCTCTATTTCTAGGCATTCTAGGCAAGCTATCTAATTTTGTGACTTACTTTGACGAATTAGAAAAGTTTTCAATGCTTTTTCAAGTCATAACTTTGAAGGCGATGTGAAGGCAATGTTCGTTAAATCTACATATACTTTCATGCTGTAGATTAGGTTGAAAGCTAACATGTATCACTCAAATTGATTGTGTGCTGGCATACTTTCTTAAAAACTTGAGATCGCAATTTGAGATCGCAATTTTTGAGATTTTGCCTGTTTTCTAGTCTAGTAAGCACAAATGATGCTTTGCAGCTTTTTCAAGTAGATGAGTTGCAGAGGGCTGTTTCCCTGCCGAAGGTAAGAGAAACAGCCCCGTACCTTAGACTGTGAAGCGCTATATACACTGTTTTATTTTTGGTTTAAGAGGATATATAAGATTGGCAGACCGTGCTCTTGTTGAAGTCTTTCGCGAAATGAATGGGGGAATGTTTCCACCCATGACGGAAACGTTTGATCGCGGCAAGACAATTTTTTTCCCTGGTGATCCTGCGGAGCGTTTTTACTTTTTAGTTAAAGGCGCAGTAAAACTCTCTAGAGTTTACGAAGCAGGTGAAGAAATTACTGTGGCTCTATTACGAGAAAATAGTGTTTTTGGTGTTTTGTCATTAATTACTGGCAATCGCTCCGATCGCTTTTATCATGCAGTAGCATTTACGCCTGTGGAGCTGCTCTCTGTCCCCATCGATCAAGTAGAGAAGGCTCTCAAAGAAGATCCCGAATTACCGATGGTCTTATTGCGTGGATTGTCGTCACGGATTTTACAGACGGAGATGATGATTGAGACGCTTGCCCATCGAGATATGGGATCAAGGCTAGTCAGCTTTTTGTTGATTCTCTGTCGTGATTTTGGTTCACCTTCTAATGATGGAGTGACGATTGATTTGAAGCTATCACATCAGGCGATCGCGGAAGCGATCGGCTCTACGCGAGTGACGGTGACGCGATTGCTTGGCGATCTACGCAAGCAAAAAATGATCGCAATCTCCAAAAAACGAATTACAGTCCATAATCCGATTGAGTTAGGTCAGCAATTTGCTTAGAGAAAGTAGATGTGTTGCAAAGCAACACATCTACTTTCTAATCTAATTGTTGATGCGTTAAGCTGTTTATAGAAAAATATATAAAGAAAAATATCTAAAATGTACGAAACTTTAAAAATAGTTTGGTCTATTGTTGCCATTTGCTTAGTGGTCTTAATTTTGTTACATAGTCCTAAAAGTGATGGTTTGGGTGGCTTTAGTGGTCAAGCTCAGCTATTCTCCAGTACCAAGAGTGCAGAAACAGCCCTAAATCGGGTGACTTGGTTTTTAACGGCTGCTTTTTTGGGATTAACAGTAGTTCTTAGTGGTGGTTGGTTTACAACGCCCACTGTTACGGCTCCACCAGCCGAAGTAGCACCTGCAACTAATGCTGTACCTAATTCACAGCCAATTCCCTTAAATTTACCTGCGACAACTCCTGAACAGCCTCAGCAATAGGTATTAAGTCAGGGATATGCGACACTTCGTGTCGCATATCCCTGTTTTTTAGAATTTAAAAGCACGCTGAAAGAAAATGCTTTGATTCGGCAAGTGCGTGGATGGGCAACTTCACATCATATTTAAGAAAATTCCTGATTGTGAGTTAAGTAGCGCATTATCAACTTGAAAGAATAACTCTTCAGTATTGTCGGAATTAACAATTACGACATCGGCTAGTTCTATTTTTTCAGATTGGGACATTTGACTAGCAATTCTTTGTAAAGCTTCGCTTTCTGACAAATGATTGCGGTTTATTAGTCTTTCTAATTGTTGATGGGGATCACAGGCGATCGCCCAAGACTCGGTCACTAAACCCTCCATTTTTGCTTCAAAAAGCAGAGGGATCACCATTACTACAGTTGATGGTGAGAGGCGATTGGCTTCACTAATTAAACATTCTTGAACATAGGGATGGATGAGCTGTTCGAGCCATTGACGCTCAATATCGCTATCAAACACGATCGTCCCCAACTTGCGGCGATCAAGATTACCTTGATCATCAAAAATTAATTTGCCATAGTGATCGCGGAGTTTGGCTATGCGATCGCCTGTTAGAGCTTGGCGAGCATAAAGATCGGCATCCAGAACTGGCAAGCCATAGGTATGGTGTAAATAATCGGAAACCGTGGTTTTTCCTGTAGCAATGCCTCCTGTGATGCCGATGATGCGTTGTTTCATGTGTTTTAATTCTAATTTGAGGGATGGCTAGCTAAGCAAAACATCCCCAAATTAGCTTATTTGTGTACCCTATGGACTTTACTAATCTCCTTGGATTTACGGCTGCTTCTCTGACGACAATTGCTTTTTTGCCGCAAGTAATCCAAGTTTGGCGATCGCGATCGACAAGAGATATTTCTTTGCCAATGTTAATTACTTTTATTGCGGGGATTACACTCTGGCTAATTTATGGGTTACTCGTTAATGCTGCGCCAATTTATATGGCTAATGCGATTACGCTGGGTTTAAATCTGGCAATTTTGCGCTTCAAGCTCAAGTATGGCTAAACTATTGAGAGTGTTGCTTTGCCGCAATCTCAATCAAGTTAATAGTTTTAATATGACCTCCTTTAGCTCCTTTTTCTCGACCTATCTCACCCATTTTGTAATGCTGGGCTTAATTTTAACTTTTGCGATCGCCCATAGTGGGCTTGCCGAATTACGAATGTGGGCTGAAGAACGAATTGGAGCAAGGCTATATCGTGTAATTTTTGCACTTGTGAGCATTCCGCTAGCGGTAGTGTTGCTGATCTATTTCTTCAACCATCGTTATGATGGTTTGCAGTTGTGGGATGTAAGGGGAGTTACAGGCGTAAGTGAGTTTGTCTTGATTCTTTCCGCAATTTCTTTTCTCTTCCTTTATCCTGCGACGTTTAACTTAACTGAAGTTGCCGCGATCAAAAAGCCAGAAGTCCATTTATTTGAAACGGGGATCATCCGTATTTGTCGCCATCCGCAAATGATTGGGCAATGTTTATGGGGGATTGCCCATGCCCTTTGGTTAGGAACGTCTTTTACATTGGTTACAGCGATCGCTTTAGTTGTTTATCATTTATTTGCGGTATGGCATGGCGATCAACGTTTATTTAAACGCTACGGTGATGCTTTCTTAGCGGTTAAGGAACGCACTTCAATATTGCCGTTTGTGGCGATCGCCCAAGGTCGTCAGCAATTAGTTTTACAAGAATTCGTGCGACCCGCTTATATAGGCGTTGCCATCACAATTGTGTTATTTCGTTGGTTACACCCTATCGTGATTACTGCATCTGCAAATGTGAATTGGTAAGCGAGAGGTCACGAATACATCAAAATCTAAGAGGCAAGAAAAATGGCTTTTGGCAGTTACAAGACAATTGGTGCAGTGGTCAAGGAGTTTCAGATTACCTATACTGAAGCTGATTTTGTGGAAACTTTGCCATTTGAGATTTCTGATTACTTTCGAGAAGATCTCTTGCTAATGATGCGAGAAGGCGTGGTCGATAATTCCGAATTTGCAATCTGTGAGAATTTAATCTATCCAGTTCTCAAGGAAATTTGGAAACAGTATCGTAGTAAGTTTTTATTATGGAGTCACCAGTCTCTTAGTTGTATTTGATCGCCCTTACCTCATGCTAGTTGAGGCAAAGCAAGATAATTTTGAGGCGGCTTGGGGACAATGTATTGCGGAGATGATTGCTGCTCAGCGTTTAAATGCTGAATTGGATGTAATTGTTTTTGGGATTACTTCCAATGGTGATCGCTGGCAACTTGGCAAGTTAGATCAGAATATTTTCACAAAGAACAGCACTTTTTATAGCATTCAAGAAATCGATAAGTTGGCGGCAGCCGTAAATTACATTTTTCATCAATGTGAAATGCAATTAGAAACTTATAGAGATCTCTATTTTTCAAAGGAAATCTGACGCTTCGCGTCAGATTTCCTTTGGAGTCTAATACACAGGCAACGTAAATCGAAAACAACTGCCTTTTTTGCCGATCGCGTCATCAACCCAGATCCGACCATAATGGGCGGTAATAATGCGGCGACATAGGGATAAACCAATCCCATAGCCGTCAGCTTCATCATCACGCTCTAGACGATAGCGCTCCTCAAATACGCGATCGCGCATTTCCGCAGGAATTCCCGGTCCGTTATCAGTAATGCTAACTTCGATTTTTTGAGCAGTGCGATGCATGACGGTTAGCTCGATTTTGCCGCCTTCAGGCGTGTATTTTGTGGCATTCCCCAAAAGGTTGATTAAAACTTGACGAATTTTTTCTTGATCGATGTATACAGGCGGTAGATCCGTGGGAATGTCTTTGACTAATTTTTGCATTTTCCCCTCTAGGCATTTGTGAAAATAAAAATCGCTGACAACACTATGACAAAGCTGATCGAGTTGGATTTTTTGGCGCTGAGTACGAAATTGGGCATTAGCTCCTCGTCCTGCTTCGAGAATGTCCGTGATCATACTGTCAGCATCACGCGCTTTATTACGAGCATGTTTGAGCAAGCGAGAAACCATTTGGGGATCGATTTTGTCGCCGCTCTTTTCGATAGTGTCGATCGCTAGCAAGATCGCAGTTAAAGGATTTCGCAAATCATGGGCTAACATTCCCAGCACTCGATCTTTGAAACGAATTTGCTCCTCAATTTCAGCTTTTTCCTGTGACAACCGAAACACATCATCGGCTAGATGTGCAACTTCGTTCATATAGTCAATATTTTGAGCAAGTTCGGGCGGATGGTTCGTTGTTTGGTCTAATACTTGTTGTTTCCAAGTATCCCAAGAGTTATCTAGTTGCTTGAGTATGTTTTTCCCCGCAATCGTTTGACGTGGTAAAGGTGATAATTTGAGCAAGGCTGGAGACATGACGACTTTAAAAAGTTCGGCAAGTTGTGGTTGACTAGCAACATTGATTATTTGCAGTTCGGAACGGCAAGCACTTTCTCGCTGCAAAAATTCCTCTACTTCCTTGACTAAATCCTTTGCCTTAGGGCGATCGTCAATAAATAGTAAAAGTTGTAGTGTTGATTCAGGTAATGTTGGAATAGTCCTCATTGGTTTTCGGACTCGCAACGGATTTTTAAGACATTCTTAATAATTATATTATTGTTCTCATGCTTTTACCTCAACAGCGATGGCAGATTTTCTCTCCACAGCCAGATTTGTCAGCAGCGATCGCTAATTCTACGGGACTTTCGCCCATAATTGCTCAGGTTTTGCTAAATCGCGGTATTGATACGCCTGAAGCTGCAAAGGTTTTTCTCGATCCCGAACTGGAAGATCTGCCTGATCCCAAACAAGAATTTCCTGATTTAATCGCGAGTATTGATCGTATTGAACTAGCCATTAAAAATGGCGATCGCATTACGATCTGCGGTGACTATGATGTTGACGGCATGACTAGCACGGCTCTATTAATTCGCACCTTGCGATTATTAGGCGGCAATGTGGAATATGAAATTCCGAGTCGGATGACGGAGGGCTATGGAATTAATGCGCGGATTGTGCAGGATTGTTGCGATCGCGAGGTGAAATTAATCATCACAGTGGACAATGGCATTGCCGCCTATGAGGCGATCGCTCTTGCCGAATCCTTAAATATTTCTGTAATTGTCACAGATCATCACGAAGTCCCCGAAGACCCCACCAAAATTCCACCAGCAACTGCAATCCTCAATCCAAAATATCAGGTTGATCCAAATTCTCCCTATGCAGCAATCGCTGGTGTTGGTGTTGCCTATGTGTTGGCATTGGAATTAAGCGATCGCTTCGGCAAACGCGCCGAATTAGAAAATCCTTTATTAGAATTATTTACCCTTGGTACGATCGCCGATCTTGCCTCCCTCACAGGTATTAATCGCCGCCTTGTCAAAAAAGGCTTGCGATTGCTATCTCAATCTAAAGTAATTGGCATTATTGCGCTGATTAACGAGACAGGAATTGCCAAAGATAAACAAACAGGGCTAAAACCTGAAGCGATCGGATTTGGTCTGGGTCCTCGCATTAATGCGATCGGGCGGATTGGCAATCCCCAAGTAATTATCGATTTATTAACCTGCGAAGAAATGGGTGAGGCGATCGCTTTAGCACAAGAATGCGAGGCAACTAATCGCCAGCGCCAAGATCTTTGCAAAGAGATCGAACAAGAAGCGATCACCTATATGTCAAAGCTCAAATCAGAGGGTTTTGATATTACCCAAGAGCGAGTTTTGGTAATTGTTGATCGTGAGGTGAAAGAAGCCCTCACCCCCAGCCCCTCTCCCAAGGGGGGAGAGGGGAGTAAGACTTCTACTAAGCGCAAAAAATCATCATCCAAAAGTTCTGCACCCCTCTCTTCACTTGAAGATTCCTCACCTTTAGGCGATGAATCTTCAAATCTTGCTCCCCTCTCCCCTACTGGGAGAGGGGCTGGGGGTGAGGGTTGGCATCACGGTGTCATCGGCATTGTTGCCTCCCGCCTAGTCGAACGCTACGGCGCACCCGTCTTTATTGGTAGTTATGAAGATGCTCATGAGGAAAATTTAGAATCTAAACATCATGGTGCAACGGTTCGTTTTTCGGTTCGTGGTATTCCCGAATTCCATGTCTTCCATTCCTTAGAATATATCGCCAATATACGTAATAAAGGCGGCGGACATAAGGCGGCGGGAGGTTTTACGCTGCCTGCGGAGAATATGGAAAAGCTGCGAAATGGATTGAGAGAATTTGCCGATCGCGAAAATCTTCTCCCTAGTCACATCATCCCGCTGATCAATGTCGATGTATTAGCGGATCTCAGCGAGATCTCGATGACGATGTTGCAAACCTGCGATCGCTTGCAACCTTGTGGACTCGGCAATCCCGATCCTGTATTTTATAGTCAAAATGTGCGCGTACTTTCTCAACAAACTCGCGGTAGAGATAAAGTCAAACATCTTTCTCTAGACCTAGATACAGGCAATGGCAAGATCAAAGCGATCGCATGGCGTTGGGGAGAATATTGTCCAGTGCCTGATTATGTGGATATTGCTTACAAGTTACGTGCTAATCAATGGCAAGATACAACTTCAGTAGAATTAGAAGTAGTTGGTATTCGCGAGGCAACAGGTACGGCTATGGAAAGTTCTCAAAATTCGCCTAAGCATTTGCAATTGCAGTATAAATCTGCGCCCGTAATTACCAAGATTCCCCAATGGCAAAAACTCAGCGAAGCTCCACGACCTTTGCCTCGTCCATTATTGCTATATGGATGCGATCGCCCTGCTGATAAGTTTCAAGGTGATGTCGATTGCGATCGCCCCATACGCGATCGGGATTATCACGCAGTTGTGTTATGGACTTTACCGCCATCCTTCACCCATTTACAATGGTTAATCGCCACAGCCAAACCTGACTATATCTATCTTGGTTCTCATATTCCGTCCATTCCTTCTATTGAGCAATTTCGTGTCCAAGTTCAATCTCTTGATTTGGAGAATATAGAAAAATTAAATTTGTTAGATATCTCACAGCAATGGTGGATTTCTCCTAGTGCGATCGTTTCGGCTTTGCGCGAACTTGGCTACATCTGCGATTTTCCACCGACATTACCACTTGAAGGAGAGTTACTGAGAATGCAAAAATGGTATGCCATTGCGATCGCCAAACTTGCCGCATTAATTACACAAAGCTAGAGTAATTCGCAACTAACATTACAAGACACTATTGTTCAGACTGCTATAATATGCTTGCGATTTGAGCCTTTTTGAGTAGGAAATAAATCATGGGAACAATCACAATCAAAGTAAACTCAGATATTGCTAAAGCATATCAGGAGATTAATTCTACTAGACGAGAAAAGTTAGAACTATTGTTTAGTATTTTACTAAAGCAGGAACTTGATAATCGATCTTTGTCTCAAATTATGGACGATATAGGTTATAAAGCTCAAGAGCGTGGTCTAACTCCCGAAATTCTAGAATCAATTCTTGCTGATGCAAAATAATCGTTTGGTTTTTGATACCAATGTGACCATCAGCGCTTTGATGTTTCCAAATTCTACACCCAGAAAAGTTTTCGATCTAGCTAAATCCCAAGGAGTAATTTTGTCTTCTACTGCGATAATTCTTGAATTAAATGAAGTGCTTAGTCGCAGAAGATTTGAGCGTTATTTCTCTGCGGAAGAGCGTATTCAGTTTGTCTCTAAGTTTTTTGCTGATGCAGAAATAGTAGAAATCAAAGAAACTGTTCAAGCTTGTCGAGATATCAAAGACGATAAATTTCTAGAACTTGCTGTTAATGGGAAAGCTAATTACATCATTACTGGCGATCAAGATTTATTAGTTTTACATCCCTTCCAAAATATAAATATCATTACCCCAAATCTTTTTCTACAAAGCTTCTCTACCAATTAAGGGGCTTACACAAAATAGCTGAACTCAAAAACATTATTGCGGGCTACGCCCGCCATAATGTTTTTGGGTTTTATATGGCTCATTTTTTCCTTGGAGTTCCCTAATTTCTACCTAAAAAACATAAAAAACATAAAGAGAAGCATTTTAATTGGCAAAAAATAATGATCGCTCTAGATACACCAAGCGATCGCAATTTACAAGAAATATACGATCGCAATTCGTGATGCAATTAGAAATTTTAAAGAGAAACAGTTTTTTGAGTGAGATAGCGATCGCACAATACTAGAGCCACCATCGCCTCCACCATTGGCACGGCGCGAGGCAATACACAGGGATCATGACGACCTCGACCCGTGAGTGTAGTATCTTCACCTGCAACTGATACAGTTTTCTGTTCTAGCAAAATTGTCGCTGTCGGCTTGAAAGCAACCCGCAGAATGATATTTTCGCCGTTGGAAATACCGCCTTGAATACCGCCAGAATTATTAGTACGTGTGCGAAGGCGATCGCCATCCATATAGAACTCATCGTTATGCTCACGCCCAGTTAAGTGAACACCATCAAATCCTGAACCAATCTCAAATCCCTTACTGGCTGGTAAAGACATCACCGCTTTGGCAAGATCCGCTTCCAATTTGTCAAACACAGGATCACCCAAACCTACAGGTACATTTCGCGCCACACATTCGACAATACCGCCGACAGAATTGCCATCACGACGGATTTTGTCGATGAAGTCAATCATTTTTTCCGCCATGACTGGATCAGGACAGCGCAAAATATTGCTTTCCACCTGTTCCATCGTTACTGTATTTGGATCAATATCAGGCGCAATCATGTCCTTAACCTGTCTGACATAGGCGATAATTTCTACACCTGCGGCTTGTTTGAGGATTTTTTTGGCGATCGCCCCTGCGGCAACCCGTCCGATTGTTTCCCGCGCCGAAGATCTACCACCGCCTTGCCAATTGCGAATACCATATTTTGCTTGATAGGTGGCATCAGCATGGGAAGGGCGGAATTTTTCAGCCATTTCCGAATAGTCTTGACTACGAGCATCTTTGTTCTGCACCAAAATCATGATCGGTGTGCCAAGGGTTTTACCTTCAAATACGCCTGATAAAATCTGAGCGAGATCGTCTTCACGGCGAGGCGTAACGATTTTGCTTTGCCCTGGTTTACGGCGATCGAGGTCAATTTGAATATCAGCTTCACTAAGCTCAAGTTGTGGTGGACATCCATCGACGATCGCGCCCACGCCCCCGCCGTGAGATTCCCCAAATGTTGTGACGCGAAACAACTGCCCGAATGTACTACCCATGTTTAAATGTTAAATTCTAAAAAATAAGTGACGACCAAGGTTTGATCATCCTTGTATTTTATAGTACCTACTCTTATAAAATACCAATTCACAAAAGTGTAACAACACTTCTGTGAATTAAAACCCAAACTCTGCAAGGGTTTTAAAAACGCAAAGTGGCGTAGCCACTTTGCGTTTTAGGATAAAACAGAAGCAGTCAGAAGCAGTCAGAAGCAGTACCCAGAGTTTTTGCTATTGTTTGCTAAAAAACATGTAGTAAACATATATAGCAATCCTAAATAGGTTGTAAGAGTGCGCCCCGAAGGGGCGCACTCTTACAACCCTCAAAATCTTACAACTCATTTAGGAGCGCTATATTTTTTAGCTTTTGTTTAACAAATAGTAAAAATTGCTGATTAAAAAATTCTTTACGGCTAATATACTCTGTGGTAACTTAACTCTCAAACTGCTTCCAATAATCTATTTATAGCTGTCGCCAGTCATGTTAGAACAAAATCAAAACCCCAAAGAGAATTGCGACGCGAAGCGCCGCAGCTCTCTTTGGGGTTTTATGTCTTGATACACTTGGCGACAGCTATATGTCAATCCTAAATAGGTTGTGAGAGCGCCCCGAAGGGGCGCACTCTTACAACCCTCAAAGTCTTACAACTCATTTAGGAGCGCTATAGATAAAGATAGAGTTAACTCCAATAGTTTTTGATTAAAGAATTTATCAATAATTTTCAATTTCGAGAGTAGCAAATAGTTCGCTCTTCAATTTTCTAACAGTAGTTAAAATGAGCTTCAATCTGGTATGAGTTAAATGAAAAATAGATTTTGTCTAATTTTGGCTGCGATCGCATCCTTAAGTATCGCCAATGCGACTCAAGCTCAGATTGCCGTTGATGGCACTACAGCAACTCAAGTAAATGGCAATGCGATCGCCCCAACAGGTGCAGGTACTGTCAACGGTGACAATCTCTATCATAGTTTTAGTGAATTTAACGTACAGCAGACAGGCGTAATTTTTAATACTGGTAACTCTGCGGTGAATGGGGCTGACGTTCGTAACATTATCAATCGCGTTACAGGCGATAATCCCTCAGCAATTTTAGGAACGATTGAAAGCCGTCAAGCTTTCCCTAATGCAAATCTCTATCTGATGAATCCCAATGGAATTGTCTTTGGACAAAATGCCCGCTTAGATATTGGTGGTTCTTTTCATGCGACTACGGGTACAGGCTTGGGCTTTGATAATGGAACCTTTAACGTTGACAAAAATTCCCTTAGCTTTCCCAGTGGCGATCCGAAAACGATTCGTTTTGCTGTCTCTCAACCTGCGGGGCTGATCAATCAAGGCAACTTAGCCGTAGATACTGGCAAAACCATTACCTTCACTGGTGGCAGCATCATCAATACAGGCACATTGACGGCTCCCAGTGGAAATATTGCCTTAACCTCTGTGGCTGGGAATAGCCAAGTTGAGCTGCGATCGCCCGACGTAGTTTTAGGATTGCAAGTGACAAATAATGCTATTCCTGCGAATTGGAATGGCAAGATTACGGAGTTACCCAAGCTAGCAGAGCTACTTACAGGTCAGATACCTGAAGCTAATCAGGTAGTTGTAAAAGCTGATGGCTCTTTGGCTCTAGTCTCAAGTCCTGCGCCTACGGATGTTGCGGTGACCAATGGAATGGCGATCGTATCTGGGAGAGTTGATGTATCTTCTCCAGACTCAAAGGCTGGCAATGTTGGGATCTTTGGTGAAAAAGTAGGATTGGTCAATGCTCAGATTGATGCATCGGGAGTGCTTGGTGGTGGGACAGTTTTAATTGGAGGCAATCTTCAAGGTATTGGTATAGCGCCAAATGCATTCAGAACTTTTGTAGATCGCAATTCTAAAATTGATGTGAGTGCGCTCTTAAATGGAGATGGTGGCACTGCGATCGTCTGGGCAGATCAAACTACAAGATTTCTAGGTTCAATTCTTGCTAAGGGTGGAACTCTGTCTGGTGATGGAGGCTTTGTGGAAGTATCAGGGAAACAGAACCTTGATTATCGTGGTAACGTGAACACCTTGGCTCCCAATGGAAAAACAGGAACTCTACTACTTGATCCGACTGATATTAATATTGTTAATACTACAGGTACATTTTTTAACTTGACTGAGGTAGATGAGTTTAGCGATCCTGATATTGGAACAAACGAAATAGAAGTAGGTCTTCTGAGTTTTGCAGGAACTAATATTACTTTACAAGCAACAAATAACATCAACTTTAATACCGCAGTGACAATTTTTACTGCTGGGGTAGGGCTAACGGCTCAAGCAGGTAACAATATTAACCTCAATCAAGACTTAACAACAACTGGCGGCAATATTAACTTGCTTGCCAACAATGGCTCAACTGCTACGGGTACAGGTTCAATCCAAGCAGCGGCTGGTGTTACGATCGTCACCAATGGGGGGGATTTCAATGCCACAGGTTTTAATTTTAGCAATGTCAGCTTAATTGATACTAGTTCGACCACAGGTGGCGGCAATATTGATATCAATGTTACAGGATCGATTGATGCTAGCTCATCATCACTGCTTACAGGCGTAGAAGCACCTGGAACTGGTAACGGCGGTAACATCACTTTAAGAGCTTTAGGCAATATTCAAGCTAGTGCTTTGCAAGCTGCTGATGGAGTTGGCGCAACGGTAATTAATGGCGGTAACGTAACCCTTGACGCAGGGGGAAATATCGCCATTGGCACGCTTGGCTCGATTTCTACTCGTAGCACCGCAGGCGGTAGAGGCGGTAATATTTTGCTAAATAGTGGCGGCACGATTTCGGTTTTGGGAACCACAGGTATTAATGCAAGCGTTTCAGGTGCTTCCGCGAGCGCTCAGGCAGGTAATGTCACCTTCAATGCAGTTGGAAATATTATCACCGATGCCAATATCACTACGGGTATCAATACCAATAATACCTCTGGTAATGCTGGTAATATCATCTTTACCTCAGGCAACAATATCAGCGCCACAGGTTTTTTGCTGTCGGCAAATTTAGGTGTTGGCAGAGGTGGAAATATAACTGTCCAAGCGATTACCAGTATTACCACTGGCGATCTCTATAGTGCCTCAGTTAATGGTATTGCAGGTAATGTTCTGCTTGACCCCATTGGTGACATTACGGTCAACGGGACTATTTTAGCTTCAGGGTTAATCCAAGGGGGCAACGTCTCCATTGCAACGACAGGCGGCAATATTAGGATCAACAGCACTATCCCCGCAAATGTTTTTGGGTTCCCCACAGCAGGTTGTGCGGGGGCGAGTATCTGCACTGCAAGTTCTGGAGGCGGAACGGGGGGGAGCATCTTTATCCGACATGGTGGACTAACACCTTTTACGATTGGCAACGCAAGCATAAATGGAACCGCAGGATTCTTGACTACTGGCACTTCTACCCTTGAAATTGGCAGAATTATTCCTCTTGGTAATAGCATTTTTGCACAGGGCAACATATCGATCGCCCCTTCAGGTGAAACGACCTTCACGCCACCCAATATTTTAGTTGGTGTAAATCCCGTTGATATAGAGACGCAAGCGCTGCTCGAAATTAAAGATGTTATGAAAAGAGAAGTTGATCGCTTCTTAAAAGAAGAAAACTTAGAAAAAGCATTTCAAGCGATCGAGAATGCCTATGTCTCTGAGCTAGGAATTTTCTTAGGTGAAAGTCTTACCCCTCCAGCATTAAGTATCAGCGAAGCTCAAGACATTTTAAGTGATGTCTCCAAGCGTTCTGGAAGCGCGTCTGTCTTGATCTATCCAATCATGCTGAACGATCGCCTTGAGATTTTGGTAATCCCACCCAAGGAACTGGGCAAACCTTTTCATCGCTACACGAACTATGCCAACGAAGAGGAAATTATTACAGTTTTGACGGATTATCGCGCCAGTCTTCGGGATACAAGTTCACTAGACTATTTAGAGCAAGCTCAAAAACTCTATGACTGGGTAATGCGTCCAATTGATGCTCAATTACAGGCTCTCAAGATTGAAACGGTTGTCTTTGTAATGGACTCTGGTTTACGAGTGATTCCTCCTGCCGCCCTGCATGATGGGAAACAGTTCTTAGTGGAGCGCTATGCCTCAGCAAATATTCCTGCTTTACGGGTAACTAGGTTAGAAGAGCGCGATCGCCAAAACACCCGTGTTCTAGCAATGGGACTGACCGAGGCAAGAGAAGGATTAAGTGCATTACCAGCCGTAGAAGTTGAGATTAAAACGATTGGTACGCAAGTGTTAGCTGGAACTACATTTTTAGATCGCGACTTTACCGTTGCCAATTTGCAAGCGCAACGGGGTAAGGCAAAGTATGGAATTCTCCATTTAGGAACCCATGGTCAATTTTTAGAAGATCGCGCTAAGGATTCCTACATACAATTCTGGGATGGCAAATTGCGATCGCATCAAATTCCCAGCCTTAGGTTTGATCAACCTGTAATCGATATGTTGACCTTGAGTGCCTGTGAAACTGCTGTGGGCAATAATCTTGGTATTAGTGGCTTGGCGGTAGATTCTGGTGCGCGAAGTATTCTTGCTTCTCTGTGGGCCGTTTCCGATGTGGGAACAGCACCTTTGATGATTAGCTTTTACAAGGCTTTCCCCAATGCACTCAGTAAGGCTACGGCTTTAAGACAAGCACAACTTGATTTGTTAAAAGGTAAAGTCAAGATTGAGAACAATCAAATTTTAGGGATTGATGGTTTAGCGGCGATCGCTTTGCCCAAGGGTACTGAAAATGTTGATATCAAACATCCTTTCTTTTGGTCATCTTTTATTTTGGTGGGCAATTGGCTGTAAGTTAGGGCTTCGCAGAATTGTTTTTGTAGCGTGGCTTTGTTACAAAAAACAGTTTTTTAACAAGATTTATCCAAGTTGTCAATTTGAGGTGTGAAGGTGAATCAAAATCTAAAGGATCTAATCAAGTGTAGTAGTAAGGCGCTGATTGTCTCGATACCAAGCTTACTAATTAGTTGGATTGGCTTGCCTAGCTACGCTCAAGCCCCCTCCATATCTTCGCCATTAACCCGTCCCCCAGAATCTCTAGAACCAAAGTTACCAGCTAAACCAACAAGTCCTATTCTCACTCCTTCTCCATCATCACCTTCCACAAGTTCGCCAGACGAACCTTTGCCAATATCACCAAATGAAGCCTTGATTCCAGTTAAACGGATCGAGATCGTGGGAAGTTCAATTCTCACATCAGTAGAAATTGCCACACTAGTAGCACCATTAGAAAATAGATCAGTCACGCTTAGGCAGTTACAAGAAGTTGCGGATAAAATCAGTCAAATCTATCAAGATCGTAATTACATTACTTCTCGTGCTGTTCTTGCACCACAGGATATTAAAGATGGTGTGGTTAAAATTCAAGTACGAGAGGGTGCGTTAGAACGTGTTGATGTCAAACGGGCTGGAAATGTAGCAGGCCGATTAAATGATGGTTATATTCGCGATCGCATCCAAATTGCAGGAGCAACACCTCTCAACTTTGCTCATTTAGAAGATGCCCTGCAATTACTCAGATCTGATCCTTTAATCGGTGACATTAGAGCTAATTTGACTACTGGCAGCCAACCAAATCAAAGCATTTTACAGATCACATTAAGTGAAGCTAAATCTTTTAGTATTCGTCCATTTTTTGATAACTATGGCAATACTTCCACAGGAATCTATCGGTTTGGGGTAAATCTGCAAGAGCTTAACCTTACAGGTAATGGCGACTCAATTTTGGTTGGGTATACTCGTGCTGGTAGCTCCGATGTTTATCAACTTAATTATCAATACCCGATTAATCCCCAAGGCGGAACCCTAGGTTTTAACTTTTCCGCAGGACAAAACCCGATCACTGAGCCACCTTTTAATAGCTTAAATATTCTCACAGATTCCCAAACCTATGAGCTAGCTTACCGTCAACCTTTAACGCGATCGCCCCGTGAAGAGTTTGCGCTTGGCGTTAGTTTAGCTTTTGAGAATAGCGGCTCCTATTTTGACAATCGGTCATTTAATTTTCAAAATTTTAAGTTTGATGACGGGCGATCGCAGTCTAGAGTTTTGCGATTCAGTCAAGATTATTTAAGCCGCGATCCAGTTGGGACGTGGGTATTACGTTCAACTTTTAATATGGGGTTGAATGTTCTAGGTGCAACGATTCGCAATGATAATTCGCCAGATGGTAGATTCTTGTATTGGGGCGGTCAAGTGTTGAGAGTGCAACGACTGGGTGAAGATAAAGATACCTTGGCATTTTTGCGACTAAATATGCAGTTTTCAGGCAATCAGTTGCTTTCTCTTAATCGTTTTAGTATTGGTGGATCTCAGTCTATTCGTGGCTATCGGCAAGGTCAACTTACAGGTGATAGCGGAATACAAGCTTCTGTAGAATTGCAATTTCCGATGGTACGTAACGAAGAAGGGATATCGCTTGTTAAGCTATTACCTTTTGTCGAAGGTGGCACAATTTGGAATTCGTCAGGTCTCAACTCCACCACGCAATCATTATTTGGAATTGGCTTAGGTGCTACCTATCAACCAATTCGCAACTTATTACTACGTTTTGATTATGGAATTCCTTTGGTAAATGTCTCTAACGCTGGTAATAACTTACAAGATTCGGGATTATATTTCTCTGTAAATGCAAGTTTCTAAAAGAAAGTCTACGCAAAGCGCGACCTTTCTTTTAGACTCTGATATTACGTGGAACTCAGATAATGAACCTCTTGCTACGAACATGACAGGGCAACCCTACCTGTAAATTTTAGATCTTGTAGGGGCTGCGCCCCTGTGCCAGCCCTAGACTTACGCCATCGAAAGAATTCCTTCTACGTAACATCAGTCATACCAATTCACGAAAGTGTGGCAACACTTTTGTGAATTAAAAGCCAAACCCAACAAGGGTTGTAAAAGCACAAAATGGCTACGCCATTTTGTGCTTTGGTATTAGACTAAAAAAAGTTGAGTAGGATCAAAACAAGCTTTCCACGGTTGAGAATATTCCTTGAGAATAAGCCACCTCTCTTTAAATACTTCTGCTTGTAGATGATAATCCCAATCATGATTGGGAGGAGCATTTAACTTAATATATAAGGTCATACGATGAGGTGTTTCTGTAGTACGAACTAACCAACAGGGAATCGTATTTGGCAAATCACTTTTGACTGAATTTTCTAAAAATGTAATATGGTGGGCGCGAATTCCTATGTGCGTTGTCAGGGTTGTAGCATCATAGTTAACTTGGAGATTACATTCCCAATCGATCGCTTCGACATGATAAGGTGAAATCAGGTTTATCCGTGAAAAGTTTTTGCAGCCCGTCAGCCTAGCCGTTTCTATATTTGAAGGATTTTCGAGAACATCTGACTTCTTCCCATATCGCATGACTTGACCATGATCTAAAATCAACAGATTTGTACAGATGCGATAGGCTTCCTCAATGTTGTGAGTGACAAATAGCGTCAGCCCCTGATAATTGCTAAGCGCCGAAATTAGCTCTCGTTCCATTTGGCTACGCAGATGGGTATCTAAAGCCGAAAATGGTTCGTCGAGCAGAAGGATTTCGGGTTGACTGACTAGCGCTCTTGCTAGAGCAACTCTTTGCTGCTGTCCGCCAGAGAGTTGATGGGGATAGCGATCGCCAAATCCCTGTAGCTCAATGCTATGTAATTGCTCAGAAACTTTTTGCTTGATTTGTAATGATGGTAATTCCTTTGGCAAACCAAAGGCAATATTTTGTGCGACCGTCAGATGTGGAAATAGTGCGTAATTTTGGAATAGAAAACCAATATGGCGATCGCGACTAGGTAAATTAATATTGTTAGTACTATCAAATAAAATCTTCCCATTAACTACAATCCGCCCACTTGATGGAGTTTCCATCCCTGCAATGCACTTGAGCAGCATACTTTTACCTGTACCTGATGCCCCCAAAATGCCGATTGATTGATCAACACAGTGTAAAGTAATTTGCAAATCAAACTCAGGTAACTGTTTGATGATATTGATGAATAAGCCTTTTTGAGGATTAGTAATTGGGGATTGGTAATGGTGGTTTGGTAATGGTGGTTTGGTAATCGAGGATTGAATTTTTTCCTTTTTCCTTTTTCCTTTTTCCTTTTTCCTTTCTCTCTTATTTGACCAGAGATTAGCAATGGCGATCGCTGAAAACGACATTGATAAAATAATCGCTGTCCAGAGCCAAGCTTCTTGATTATCCCCTGCTTGGACGGCGGCATAAATGGCGAGGGGAATGGTGGTGGTTTGCTTGGGAATATTACCCGCTAACATTAGGGTCGCGCCAAATTCACCTAAGCCTCTAGCAAAGGCAAGCACCGCTCCTGCTAAAATTCCTGGGAAGGCGAGGGGTAAGGCTATTTGCCAAAAGGCTCGAAATTCAGAAGCCCCAAGGGTTTTCGCGGCTCGAATTAAATTCCCATCTACCTGCTCGAAGGCTCCTTGAGCGGTCTTATACATGAGTGGAAAGGTGACAACGACTGCTGCGACTACGCCTGCATACCAAGTGAAGATGATATTGAAACGGAAGAGTTGCAAGAACTTTCCCATCCAGCCATATTGTCCAAATAATTGCAATAATAGAAAGCCGACCACGGTGGGCGGTAAAACTAAAGGCGCAAGAAAAATGCTATCAAGTACAGATTTCCATTTGCCGCGATATTCAAGGAGACTATAGGCTGCCGTAATTCCAAAAATAAACGTAAAAAAGATGGCAGTAATTGCCACCTTTAAAGATATCCAAAATGGAGAGAAATCAAAGGTTGGTGAATCCATATTTCTCAAAAATAGTCTTGGCTGGTTCGCTGGATAAATATTCTATATAGGATTTAGCGCTCGATTGATTCGTGCTTTTTTGTAAAACGGCGATCGGATAGACAATCGGCTTATAAAGTTTAGCGTCAATGATTTCTACTACTTTAACTTTAGTAGAAGTTTTCGCATCCGTTGCATAGACAATTCCCACCTGAGCGTTGCCTGACTCCACAAATTGCAGCACTTGTCGCACGTTATTTGCTAAGACAAGTTTTGGTTCGAGAGATTGCATGAGGTCTAGCTTCGTCAGCACTTGTTCAGAATACTGCCCTACGGGAACGCTACGCGGATCGCCGATCGCAATACGTTCGATACTAGCACTGGCTAAGTCTTTTAATTCTTTAGCATCGCTTTTACCCGCAGGCACAATTAATACCAACTTATTAGTCAATAAATCTCGGCGCGTATCAGCAACGATCAAGTCTTTTTTTTGCAGTTCATCCATTTGCTTAGCGGCGGCGGAGATGAAGACATCAACGGGAGCGCCATTCATAATTTGTTGTTGCAAGTCGCCCGAACTACCAAAGTTATTGCGAAGGGCAACGTTAGCTTTTTCTTCACTATAAAGAGAAGTGATTTCACCTAATGCGTCCTTGAGACTAGCAGCCGCCGAAACTGTTAATTGGATGTTCTCTTGCCTAACAGGAGGTACGCTTGCCTTAGTAGGCGTATTTGCTTGTTCGACATTTGGGGATGAGAAATTGCATCCCGCGATCGCGCATAGGGTGACAACAATCAAAGAGAGAAAAGTGATAATCTTTTTCTTGTTCATGGGAAACTCTAGTGGAAATATTTTTTATCTCTCGTAGGGTGTGTTAGCGTCAGCGTAACGCACTCAATAAACACAAATGATGCATTGTGCAATCACTAAAACATCCTACAACTTCAACTTATCTACCCGATATATAAATCAGTTACTAATCAGTAGCTACCATCACATCTGAGGCTTTAATCACAGCATAAACTTCGCTACCTTCCTTCAATCCAAGCGCTTCAGCCGAAGACTTAGTGATAATGGAAGTAATTTCAAAACCTGAAGAAACCTCCATTGAGATTTCAGCATTGACAGCACCAATATTAATTTTTTTCACGATGCCTTTAATACAATTGCGAGCGCTAACTTTCATAGATATTCCTCCAAATATTGAAATATGATTGTATAACCTTATATATGGGTATATGTATACAGGTATTTACACAAAATTTGTATTGCTATAGTGATTTGATAGGAAGGCAGTAAAAGAGCGATCGCTGTTGAAGGCAAATTGAGAGGCGATCATTCTATGGTTATTCTCGCAACTTCTAGCAATAGGCTACTATAGAAGATTAGATCAGCATTTCATCATAATTGCTACTCTAAATTACAAGTATATTTACTCAGGCAGACCTGCGTGCAAGCAATAGACCCACAAGAACTATATCCCTTTGAACTTGACCCGTTTCAATTACAGGCGATCGCCGCCTTGCAAGCAGGTAAGTCGGTCGTTGTTTGTGCGCCAACGGGTTCAGGCAAAACCTTAATCGGCGAATACGCAATTCATGCTGCATTGGCAGACCATCGCCGCGTTTTTTATACCACACCACTTAAGGCACTTTCCAATCAAAAGTTACGCGATTTTCGGCATCAGTTTGGTGATGATAATGTTGGCTTGCTCACAGGTGATACATCTGTAAACCGTGACGCGCCGATTTTAGTAATGACTACCGAAATTTTTCGGAATATGCTCTATGGCACACCGATTGGTGAAGTTGGCACTTCGCTTACGGATGTGGAAGTGGTGGTACTAGATGAATGTCACTACATGAATGATCGCCAGAGGGGAACTGTATGGGAAGAGTCGATTGTTTACTGTCCTGCCGAAGTACAGTTAGTCGCGCTTTCAGCAACCGTGGCAAATAGCCAACAACTAACTGACTGGATTCACAAAGTGCATGGTGATACTGAGTTAATCTATTCTGATTTTCGTCCTGTTCCCCTTGAACATTCTTTCTGCAATAACAAAGGCTTTTTTCCTTTACTAGACAGTTCCAATCAGAAGATCAATCCTCGACTCAAGCCACTTACCAATAAACCACCCTCAAAAGAAGAAAGACATAAAATTGTCCCTCCCATTGGAGCCGTAATTTCGCATCTACGCCAGCGAGATATGCTGCCAGCGATTTACTTTATCTTCAGCCGTCGTGGTTGTGACAAATCAGTGACAGATTTGGGCAATGTTTCCCTTGTTAATGCAGAAGAATCACTGAGACTGAAGCCACAAATTGATGCTTTTATCGCGGCTAATCCTGAGATTGGCAAGCCGTCTCATATAGATGCCCTCTACCGTGGTATAGCCGCTCACCACGCAGGCATTTTACCTGCATGGAAAGGATTTGTAGAGGAGCTATTTCAGCAAGGTTTAATTAAAGTTGTATTTGCCACGGAAACTCTAGCGGCGGGAATTAATATGCCTGCGAGAACCACTGTAATCTCTAGTATTTCCAAGCGTACCGATCGCGGACATCGGCTACTTAATGCCTCAGAGTTTCTGCAAATGGCAGGAAGGGCGGGACGACGAGGCATGGATGAAGTTGGCTATGTGGTGACGGTGCAGACTCCCTTTGAAGGCGCAAAAGAAGCGGCTCATCTTGCGACTTCTAGCGCCGATCCATTGGTAAGTCAATTCGCGCCAAGTTACGGAATGGTAATGAACTTGCTACAAACCCATTCCCTTGATCAAGCTAGAGATCTAGTTGAGCGCAGTTTTGGGCAATATCTAGCTGATCTCAATCTTGCGCCTCAAATCCAGAACCTAGAATCGGTAATGGAACAAATCGCTAAACTAGAGCATGATCTGGCGAACATCGATTTGAAGCAGTTGGAAGTTTATGACAAATTACGCGATCGCCTCCGTGAAGAAAAGCGACTCCTGAAAATGCTTGCCCAGCAATCAGAAGAGATGCGCTTAAATGATTTAGCGTCCTACGCACCCTATTTGCTATCGGGTTCTCCACTCACGATTCGCACCAATAAAGGTTTGATTATCCACACCGTTCTCGCAGCAAAAGTACAAGGCTCTGGACAATTCCCTTGGTTTGTCTGTCTCGGTCGTGATAATCGTTGGTATACGGTTGGTTACAAAGATATTGTCCAAGTTGGCAGTGATTTATTACTTGATGGTGATATCGACTATCCTGCAAAGCTGCCCTTGAGACTAGGACAGTCGCTCGATGGCGATGAAACTAGTTTGGCGATCGCCCAAAAAATTACGCCCTTACCAGATCCAGAATTAGCTCCTGAAGTAATTAAACAGCAAGCGCGAGTGATGGCGATCGAGTCAGAAATGAATCAACATCCTGTCTCGAAAATGAGCGATCGCAGTATGGTTTTCAAAAAAGTGAAGCGGCTTGAAGTATTACAACGCCAATCTAGATTTCAGGAAGACATGATTAAGGAGAGACGACAAAAGTATTGGCAAAAGTTTATGAGTCTGGTCAACATTTTGCAAGAATATGATTATCTGCAAGGCACTCAACCTACCAAACAAGGCGAAATTGTTGCGTCTCTGCGAGGAGAGAATGAATTGTGGTTATCTCTAGTTCTAAAATCAGGCGAATTAGACAATCTTTTACCCCATCATCTTGCTACTGTATGTGCGGCGATCGTCAGCGAAAATAGTCGTCCTGATAACTGGATAAACTTTGGTTTATCACCAATAGTCAGAGATGTACTTGATCGTTTGGGAAAACCATACAGACTGAGGTACAAATTGATACAAGTGCAAAAAGAGTATTTAGGAAAGTATTACGATAAGTCTGACTATGTTCTAAATGATTTTCCCGCATGGCTGGATTATGAATTAACAGGCTTAGTGGAACAATGGGCTTTGGGAATGGAATGGTTTGAGCTATGCCAAAATACGAACCTTGATGAAGGCGATATTGTCCGTTTAATGCGGCGCACCATTGATTTGCTGTATCAAATTCCCCATGTTCCCAATTTGCCATCACAAATCTATCAAGCCGCTAAGCAAGCCGCACAAATGATTGATCGCTTCCCTGTAAATGAGGTGATTTGAGTTTTTCTGAGCCACTCTTTGTAATTAGTAATAGCGCTTTGCGCTCAAACCCAAACCAAGAAAAAAATTGAAAGCGTTGCTTTGCAACGCTTTCAATTTTTTTCTTGTGGCTCGTTAGTAGATCCAAGGGGCGGATTAGCAATGCAAGAGATAGATAGGACAAATCAAAACCCAAAAGATGGGTGGCGGCGAGAAGCGCCGCCACCCATCTTTTGGGTTTTATGTCCTGAGCAAAACTTACATTGCTATAGATCTTGCTTCACCATAGAATTATCACCAAAACCCGCAACTACTTTGTACGCGATCGCCTGACGGAGTGATGCTCCCATGTAACATTAGTTGGCTATCCCTCCAATGACCCAAACAAGATTACAATATGTTAAGCAAAACTTAACAACAAGGTAACGACAGTCAGGGTCGAGCGTAAAAATGAAAGCAGTGATTATTGGTGCAGGCTTAGCAGGTATGAGTACTGCCGTAGAACTTAGCGAACAAGGCTTTGAGGTAGAGCTTTTTGAATCCCGTCCCTTTGTAGGTGGCAAAGTCAGTAGTTGGCTAGACAAAGATGGCAACCATATCGAGATGGGCTTGCATGTATTTTTTGGCTGCTACTACAATCTCTTTGCTCTAATGAAAAAGACAGGCGCATTTGAGCATCTCCGCCTCAAGGAACATACACATATTTTTGTAAATCCTGGTGGCGCACAGGCTGCCCTTGATTTTCGCAACTTTGGCGGCGCACCTTTTCATGGACTAAAAGCCTTTGTAACCACAGGACAATTACCACTCAAGGACAAAATCCAAAACGCGATCGCGATCGGGCGGAGTCCCTTAATTCGTGGCTTGGTCGATCATGTCGGCGCAATGAAAGAAATTCGCGCCCTTGATAACATCAGCTTTAAAGATTGGTTCTTGGGGATGGGCGGTTCGCAAGCGAGTCTAGACTTGATGTGGGATGCGATCGCCTATGGACTAGGCTTTATCGACTGCGAAAATATTTCCGCACGCTGTATGCTCACCATCTTCCAATTCTTTGCTTCAAGAACTGAAGCTTCAATTTTGCGAATGCTCGAAGGTGCGCCTGATGAGTTTCTGCATAAGCCGATTGTGAAGCTAATCGAATCTAAAGGCGGCAAAATCCATGTGCGTCGGGGTGTACGCGAAGTTCTCTTTGAAGGCGAAGGAGCAGATACTCGCGTTACAGGCTTGATCATTGGCAAAGAAGATGGTGAAGAAATTGTGAATGCTGATGTGTATATCTGCGCCACTGATGTTCCGGGAGTAAAGCGGATAATTCCTGAGAAATGGCGGGCATGGGCGCAGTTTGACAATATCTATAAGCTTGATGCCGTGCCTGTAATTACGGTGCAACTTCGCTTTGATGGTTGGGTGACGGATATTGATAATTTGCTGTATGCCATTAAGGTAGACTTCTCCACCTTTGCCGATTTGGCCATTACTAGCCCTACTGATTATTACAAAGAAGGCGAAGGCTCTCTCTTGCAATTAGTGATTACCCCTGCGGATGATTATATTAAGCTTAGCAATGAAGCGATCGTTGAAAAGATGATTACTCAAGTGCATCAGATTTTCCCTTCTTCTAGTAAGCTGAACGTCATTTGGTCAAGTGTAGTCAAACTCGCACAATCGCTTTATCGTGAAGCTCCAGGCAAAGATCCCTTCCGTCCAACTCAAGCTACACCTGTAAAGAACTTTTTCTTAGCAGGAAGCTATACGATGCAAGACTACATCGACAGCATGGAAGGTGCGACACTTTCGGGCAAGATGTGTGCCGCAGAAGTGGTTAAGAGCAAGCAATTAGAGAAGGTATAGATTGAGAAACCATGTAAAGTGTGATGCGGCGCGAAGCGCCGCATCACAATGTTTGGGTTGTGATTTGTCCTGATATAGGTGTTTATAGCTATATAAGCAGATTTACAACAATTGCCGATCAAACTAGTCACAAGAAAAAACTTGAAGGCGTTGCTTTGCAACGCCTTCAAGTTTTTTCTTGGTTTGAGGTTGAATGCAAAGCGCTGTAAATCGTAAAATCCTGTAATCGGGAACATAGCATATTACCGTTGCTGAAAATGCAACCACACTGAATCCTGTTTAATTCAAGTGATATCTTCAAAACAGAAGGAATAAAAATATCATGAAACAAAGATTCGTAAGGATAAGCATATGCGCCACTTAACTACATTCGTTCTCAGTCTTGCTTTTTGTATGCCTGCGGTAGCAGCGATCGCCCCCTCAGCATACGCGCAAGAAACTTCCGCAAAATATTCTGAAGTCAAAAACGAGCGTGTTCTCACGGTTACAGGACGTGGTGAACGCTCTGTTAAAACCACTAAGGCTCGTATTCAGCTAGGTGTAAATGTGGAAGGAAAAACCGCGATCGCTGTTCAAGAAGAAGTTGCCCGTCAAGCCAATAGCATCGTTTCACGCTTGCAACAGTTAAATGTTGAGAAGTTGCAGACTACCAGTGTTCAACTCAGTCCCAAGTATATTTATGAAAATAATCGCCAACGCCAAGATGGTTTTGCGGGACAAGCCAGTGTCAGTTTCTTGGTGAACCTCGATCAGGCTGGTGCAGTTCTTGATGCGGCGGTGAATTCGGGGGCAAATCAAATTGAGCAGATTAGCTTTATTGCTAGTGATGTTGAATTAAATGCTGCCAAACAACTCGCGCTCCAAGATGCGATTAAAGATGCTCAAACTCAATCGAATACAGTATTGAGTGCATTAGGTTTCACACCCAAAACCATTAAGACGATTAACATTAATGATTCGGCGATCGCCTATCCAGTTGCACAGCCACGGGCTTCATTTGCCAAGGATGCGGCTAGCTCTATCCCGATTTTAGGCGGTGAGCAAAAAGTCGAAGCTGTGGTCACTTTGCAAATTACTTATTAAATTGTTGTGCCGCCCGCATGGCGGGCGGCACAATATAAACCGTAGCGCAGCTTTGCCGCGCTACGGTTTATCATTAAGATCCCCTTAACCAATTTCATGCTTGACTATATCCGTGATGGCAATGCCATTTATCAAAAATCCTTTGCCACCATTCGCGCCGAGGCAAATTTATCAATCTTGCCTCAAGACTTAGAAGTAGTCGCAGTGCGCTTAATTCATGCCTGTGGAATGACGGATATTGTCAGTGATCTTGCCTATTCTGAAGATGTCGTGAAAATTGGCAGAGCAGCCTTAAAAAATGGCGCAAAAATTCTCTGTGACGCGCAAATGGTTGCCAATGGAGTTACTCGCAAACGTCTGCCAGCCAATAATCCTGTTATTTGCACCTTGAATGAGCCTGAAGTACTAGAACTGGCTCAACAAATTGGCAATACGAGATCAGCCGCCGCCATCGAACTATGGCGATCGCATATGGAGGGATCGATCATTGCGATCGGCAATGCACCCACAGCCCTATTTCGTCTCTTAGAGCTACTTGATCAAGGTTTGCCCAAACCAGCCGTTATACTAGGATTCCCTGTTGGTTTTGTCGGTGCGATCGAATCAAAGGCGGCTTTGGCTGAAAATAGCCGTGGTGTTCCCTTTTTGACTATTCATGGTCGGCGTGGGGGGAGCGCAATGGCAGCCGCAGCCTTGAATGCATTAGCGATGGAGAATGAGCTATGAAAACAGTTGAAGAATTAACCGTTAAAAAAGGGAGTCTCTATGGTTTAGGAATTGGCCCTGGTGATCCAGAGTTATTAACCATTAAAGCTCATCGTATTTTGACTTCCGTTCCTGTGATTGCCTATCCCACCATGGAGAGTGGCAAAGTCTTAGCAAGAGCGATCGTCGCTGATTTTATTCGTCCTGAGCAAATAGAAGTGCCGATGCCACTTCCCTTTAGTGTTGATCGCTCCTCACAACCCTATTACGATATCGCTGCCGAAAAGATCGCCGAACATTTAGCAGCAGGACGTGATGTGGCGGTACTGTGCGAAGGCGATCCCATGCTCTATGGATCGTTTATGTATATTTTCAATCGTTTATCTGATAGATTCCATACCGAAGTCATTCCAGGGATATCTTCTACTTTTGCCAGTGCCGCGATGCTGGGTGCTCCCCTCACCTATCGCAATGATGTACTGAGCATTATGCCAGCCACTTTAGAAGCAGATATCTTACGCGATCGCTTAGCCGTTGCCGATGCCGCGATTATTATCAAATTAGGTAGACATTTCGCAAAAGTAAAAGCAGTTTTAGAAGAATTAGGGTTGTTTTCTCGCGCCTTATATATTGAACGCGCCACAATGCCCAATCAAACAATCAAGGCGATCGCCTCAGTCGTTGCCGAGGAAGTCCCCTATTGGGCGATCGTGATGATTCCTAGTCAAACAAATCCACAATAAGAAAGAAACTGCGCAATGCACGGTTTCTTTCTTATTGCAATAAATGGTGATGCGCGGCTTTGCCGCGCATCACCATTTATTTTGTCAACTAATTATTGGGAGAAGCTGTTGGGGTAGGAGTTGCAGCCTTTGGAGTCGCGACTGGCGTGGGAGTCGCAGTCACTGTTACTGCTGGTGCTGGAGCTACAGGTTGAGGCTGAACGGTTGCCGCAGGAATATTAATCTCAACAGTAGGTGTCGGTTGAGGTGAGGCGGGACTTACCTCTCTGATCGTTGTGTTGTTTCGCTCGATAATTGTGGATTTGTTCTCTTTCACAGTATCAACAGCACTTGGTATTAGGACTGGTGTTGGGGCGGGGCGGTTATTAAGGAAGTAGGCGATCGCGCCACCACCTATAGCCAAGAATAGCAAGACAATAACAATTATCGCGGTGGAACTTCCATCATTGCTGGCTTTAGTTGTGCGTTGCTCAGAGACGCTATACCCATGCTCAGGAATGTTGGAACGAGAGCTCACTTTTCTGGTGCTTTCTTGATCTTTTTCGTCAGACATGATTTTAATAGAACTCTAAATAATTGGTTAGACATAGCGAAATAGAACTGATTTTTATGCCACAAGCCATAAAAATCAGTTCTAGACCAAATTGCAGAATATTATGAAGACTTGATGAGGCGTAGACCAAATAGAAGTACTACAGCACCAATCGTGGCAACGAGCAGACTACCAAGCAAACCTCCTCCAGTAGATACCCCAAAGGTGCTAAATAGAAAACCACCAAGCAATGCTCCGATGACACCAACAATGATGTCGCCAAGTAAGCCAAAGCTAGTCCCTTTTACCAATTGTCCTGCGATCCAACCAGCAGCTAAGCCGATCAAAATAAACCAAATAAAATTCATGACATTCCATCCTATAGATTTCTTTATAAAAAACTTATTTCAACATTCCTTCAACTTTATCTTTTATGTCTTCCATCAAATTGCGAGTCTTTGAATCTATTTGCTTAGCCTTGCCAGCAATCTGATCTTGGCGATCGCCTGTCAAATTACCAAGGGCTTCTTGGGTTTTTCCTTCCAGATTTTTGACATTCGCTTTCACTCGTTCTGGCAATTTCATACCTTCCTTGATATTTTCAGTCACTTTCCGAGAGTCAGCTTCGGCTTGCTTTGCCTTACCGATAATTTGATTTTTGGCATCACCTGTCACATTGCCGATCGCTTCTTGAGTTTTACCTTCAAGATCTTTGGCAGTTGCTTTAACTCTTTCCATTATGGCGATCGGTGCATGGTGAGAATTAACTAGCTGCTTGAATGACGGTGCTGCTGAACTATTCTCAACTACAATCCCAAAAACCAAGGCAAATGAGAAGAAAGAAACTAAACCAATAGTCATTAATGCTCGGTAAAATCGTGAAATCATTTTAATTCTCTGATTAATCTTTATGAAAATGTATAAACAGTATATAGTGTCACCAAAAACACTTTGCTAAATGTTAGATTTCCTGTTAAGTATTTAGGGATAAAATCAACCTATTTGATAGATTATTTAGATTAAACTATCAAATTACTTAAGCTAATTTATTTTATTAGTATTTAGTTAGCTCAATTTCAACTAACAGCATTTTTAGCATCTCTAGCCTTAACTTTTACAGCTTCAGCAACATCCTTTGCCCTTTCTCGTACAATGTTTGCAGTATCTTCAGCCTTGTCTTTGACATCTTCAGATGTATTACGGACTTCAGCTTCAACTTGCTTTGCTTGTCCTGAGGCTTGTCTCTCAGGATCTCCAGTAATATTACCAACAGCTTCTTCAACCTTGCCTTCAATATTTTTGGCTGCGGCTTTAGCTCTTTCTTGTAAACTCATAATTAATGTCCTTATTTGTATTAGTAGTTTTTTGGATTAGCATAAAATTAAAATTAATTTATGCTGCGTTAACTAACAGTTTTATTATGCACTATTAGTAAAATTTATTCGTCCATCAGAAGGTATAAGTTTTAGATTTACTTTCTGATTTTTAGAATATGTTTGTGACAATATAAACAACTAGAATCAAAGAATTTGCGATCTTTGCTTAGCAGTCTTAATTCATATTTAATATGACTTGAAACTACCAACTAATTTTTATTTGTATTTAGATCATTACTGTCGCAGTGACATGATTGATTTGTTGGTTGAGATGATAGAAATGATTAATCCCGATACAAAATGTAATAAAAAAAATTGCGCCAAAAATTTGAGCAAATAACAAATAAGCCAAAAGCTTAAGTTCTTGGCTTACGTCAATCTCAGTTCAGGTTAATTTTAAACTAGCTTCTAGAGAGGGTTCGCGTCGCGAACCCTCTCTAGAAGCCAAAACAGTAAAAGCCTCGCGAAGCGAGGCTTTTACTGTTTTGGCTTCTTAAATTTTGTAGATTATCTCGAACTCAAGTTATACCAATTCACGTAAGTATTGCCACACTTTTGTAAGTTGAAAACCAAACCCAGTAAGGGTTTTAAAAACACAAAATGGCTACGCCATTTTGTGTTTTGGTATTACAGCAGTAAAACCACTAATTCTTGTATGGGAAGGGAATATCTATTATATTTGCTCAAGTTTACTAAAGAATACTAGACTACAATCTTATACAGAAGCATAAGATAGCGTAGCCATTTTATGTTTCTAAAACCCTCACAGGGTTGGGTTTTTAATCGTCAAAAGTATAACGACACTTTTGGCGATGGGTACTATACGAATTAAGAATTTAAACATCATGTTTCAACCCCAAGCCGCCATCATCGCTGATAGCATTAACTTAACAGGCGATCGCCTAACGACTTTTGTGTTAACTTATCATCGCATGATTCACTCAGAATTCATGACCCATCGAATGCTCAGCAAAAATAGCAGCAGCAGTCGCGCTATTCCCGTTGAGAAAATGATCAAACTTGTCGAGAGTCAAGAAGTCTATCCATTACATTGGGGGAAAAACCAAAAGGGAATGTCGGCGCAAACCGAAGTTACAGAGGATGAGATGCAAGCGGCGGCGGAGGTATGGAAAGCAGCCAAAAATGACGCTATCCATCACGCTAAGCAACTAGTGCATATTGGCATTCACAAACAAGTAGTCAACCGACTTTTGGAACCATTCTCCACAATTACGGTAATTTGTTCAGGAACCGAATATCAAAACTTTTTTGAACAGCGCTGTCATCCTGATGCACAGCCTGAAATTCAATTCTTAGCTCATAAGATGAAAGCTGCCTATGATGCTAGTCACCCCCAACAGCTAGGCGCAGGTGAGTGGCATTTACCATTAATTAAGCAAGAAGATATTGACGAAATTAGCGATATTAATGAATTGGTCAAAGTGGCGGTAGGACGCTGTGCGAGGGTTAGTTATCTCAATCACGATGGTGTGCGGAGCCTCACCGATGATGTGAAACTACATGATCGCCTCTTAACTTCTAAGCCTGCTCATCTATCTCCCTTTGAGCATGTAGCCAGTGCGCTCCCTAATTCGGAGAAGAGAGCAAACTTTACAGGATTTCAAGCCTATCGATTTGATATAGAGAGAAATAAGGGCTTCGCAGTAAAGTAAAAATCTAGTTCTTTACTTTACTGATGTTACTTAGAACGCAGATGATGAATCTCTTGCTACTAGCGTCATGGGGCTGGCACGAGGGCATTGCCCCTACCTGAATAATTCATATCCTGTAGGGGCTGCGCCCCCGTGCCAGCCCTCAATATTGAGGATCGCAAGAATTCCTTCCACGTAACATCAGCTATTAAATCGTAGAACCCTAAGAGGATTATGAAGCACTAATTGAAGGAGCAGAAGCTAGATAATTAGAATATTGGCAGATTGAGTCAATATCTGAGTTTTGCCAGATCTTAGAATCCTGACAATGATGAGCAACTACTAACCCCCATAATTTTTCGTTAGTTAATACAGGTGCAACTAAATTCGATCGCACTTGTATCTCTCGCAAAAAATCTCGATGACAATCACTGATAGCAGCCTGCTCAATATCATCAATAGCATGGACACGTCCCGCCAAATAAAGCGCTGCATATTCTAAATTGAAGCAATCATCAGCCCCTGTTGAACCAATGATCGAGTATTTATGATCGCTGATTGCCTCAAAGGTTACTTGCCCTTTCCATTTTGTGTAGAAGTAGTATAAAACCACGCGATCAACATCAAGCTGTTCCCTAAGCTTTTGTAGGGTGACACTAACAACTTGATCTTGTTGTAACTTATTAGTAATCCGACTTAAAACCGAACTCAAATCGCGATTGGCAGGATTCATTGTGGCAATAGAAATGGTTAGAGGGGGCTTATTTGCTAAAAAACAATCGTTGATCGCTATTTTAGTCCATTTACCTATCCAAGAGTTTTAAATTGCCTAAAGAATATCGCGCCACAGGAATAAACCTTAAGGGTATGCCCTTAGGTGAAAACGATCGCCTGCTGACGATCCTCACCAAGGAGCATGGATTGATCAGAGCCGTTGCCGCAGGAGCGAGAAAACATCGCTCAGCAATGGCAGGGCGATCGGGTTTATTTGTGGTCAATGATTTACAAGTCTCTGTGGGACGCAATATGGATCGGATTAAAAATGCCGAAGTGTTGCAGTCCTTTGTTGGTTTAGGAAAAACTTTGGCTAAACTCACGGCTGCTCAATATTTGTCAGAACTTGCCCTTATGCAAGCGTTATCTGCTCAACCACAGGAAGAACTATTTTTAGTGTTAGTCGAACATCTAAATCGCATTCAGGAAGCTGAAAATCAAAATGTTTTGGCTCATTTGAATCATGGTATCTATCACCTATTGGCGATCGCAGGATTTGCGCCACAAGTGCATAGTTGCTGCATTAGTCAAAGCCCAGTAATCGCCAATCGCCACCAACCAAAATGGAAAGCAGGATTTAGCATTGTTGGCGGCGGAGTCATCAATCTCGAAATAACCGATCTTGCTAATGACGGTAATCCGAACGGCGATCGCCCTGAGCTAAGCCTTAATGACGCTATGTATAATCGCATTAGTCACTACCTTGATGCATCTGAACTTCTGGCTATGCAAGAACTTGCACAGACTGATTTAGCAGATAATATTTTAGAAACGCATACAACAGATTGGCTTGCAGTTGAAAGATTGTTACGAGCCTATGCACAGTATCATTTTGATAGACCAATCCAGTCTTCGGCTCTGATTGATAACTGCTTTTTTAATATATGACCCATTTATTCGATCCACCTACACCTAATCTGCCAGAACCACCCGATCATCATCACGCAGATCTTCATATTAATAATGGCAATGGCGAAATTTTAAATGGCGAAACCCTAGAAACACGAGATTTACCAACTGATTCTAAATCTGTACTTCGCAATCCTAATTTTTTATCGCTGTGGAGCGGACAGGTATTTTCGCAAATTGCCGATAAGATTTTTTTAGTACTCGTGATTGCGATCGTTTCTACCCAATTTCAACAAGAGGGCGAAACGATTAGCGGCTGGGTCTCCGCAGTCATGGTGTCATTTACTATTCCTGCGATTTTATTTGGATCGATCGCTGGGGTATATATTGATCGCTGGAATAAAAAAACAGTTTTAGTTAGTTCCAATATTTTGCGCGGAGTCTTAGTTCTAAGCATTCCCCTATTACTCTGGGTTACTAAAAATAGTGTGTTGCCTTGGGGCGCACCAACTGGTTTTTGGGGTTTATTGTGCATTACATTTCTGGTCTCCACCTTTACGCAGTTTTTTACTCCAGCCGAACAGTCAGCGATCGCCCTCGTCGTGGAGAAGCCCAAATTATTAGCCGCCAATTCTCTCTACACAACCACGATTATGGCGGCGTTGATTTTAGGATTTGCCCTTGGAGAACCACTTTTAGCTCTATCCGATCATCTCTGGCATAATTTTGGTCAAGAAATCCTTGTGGGTGGCAGTTATTTACTCGCAGGGATTATTTTAATTTTATTGAAAACAGGTGAAACCAAAGAGGACTTACACCGTGATAGTTTTCACCTTTGGAATGACATCAAAGAAGGTTTGCAATATCTCAATCACAAGAAGACTTCCCTATCAGCGCTGATCCAATTAATTTGCACTTTCTCGATCATTGCCGCACTGACAGTATTAGCCGTGCGTTTAGCCGAGGTAATGCCTGAAATTAAATCAGAACAGTTTGGATTTTTATTGGCTGTAGCAAGTTTGGGCATGGCAATCGGCGCAGGAATTGTCGCAAAACTGGGCGATCGCTGTAGCCGTCAAATGCTTTCTTTAATTGGCTCGCTTGGGATGTCAGCATTTTTGGGGATGTTGGCGGTTTTTAGCGATCGCTTTGGTTTGGGACTGATTGCGATCGCGGGTACTGGTATTTTTGCAGGCTTATGTGTAATTCCGATGCAGACGGTGATCCAAGAAGAAACTCCTGAAGATGTGCGTGGTAAAGTTTTTGGTTTACAAAATAATGCGGTGAATATTGCCCTCAGTTTGCCGCTATCCGTAGCAGGTATTGCCGAATCATATTTTGGATTACAGAAGGTAATTTTTGCGTTGAGTGCGATCGCGATCGTGACGGGGTTGCTCACTTGGTACATCGCCCGTCAATTAGTAGAATCATAATTTTGTAAGTAGCTCACCACAATTAAAACCTAAAACCAGAAGCTGTCCCGCCCGCTACGCGGGCGGGACAGCTTCTGATTTTAGGTTATTTATATAGCAATTACCAATCAAACTAACCCAAAAGATTTTTTGAAAGCGTTGCTTTGCAATGCTTTCAAAAAATCTCTTGGGTTAGTTTGAGCGCAATGCGCTGTAAGTTAACGTGAGTTCGATATTGCCATTTGCGTCGTGCTTCGCACGACGCAAATGGCGAAAAATGGTAAGAATCGTTTAGTCGAACTGGCGTTAAGTTACAGAAAATGTAACGACGATAGGCGATCGCAAATTATGTCCTAAGCTAAAAAAGTAGAAATCTTGAGGTTTAGAAATCAGTATTATGAAGACTTGTTATCTTGCCACAATTATCAGCCTCTTGGCTTTAGCCCTAATGGGATGTGCAGCGCCAAACAATTCTAATCCTCAAGTTTCACTAATTAGCACAGTCAGTCCCGCCCCCACTGTCGCGACCTCTCCCAAACCAACTATCAATGATCGTGCTAATCGCAAAGTGAAACTTGATGAGCGCTTAGTTAAAGCAAGTAGCAGTTTCGGCTTTAACCTATTTGATCGCATTGCGAACCAAGACACGAATAAAAATATATTCATCTCTCCTGCGAGTGTCGCGATCGCCCTATCGATGACCTATAACGGCGCGAGTGGTGAAACTCAACAGGCGATCGCCAAGGCTTTAGAACTAGAGGGCATCAAAATCGATGAGGTCAATGACTTCAACCGAAATATTCAACAATTACTAGCCAATGGCGATACCAATGTTGAGTTAAATATTGCGAACTCGCTCTGGGCAAGAAAGGATATTGCTTTAGAAGCCGCTTTTTTGAATAAGGTCAAGGAATTCTATCAAGCCGAAATTACTAATCTTAATTTTGACGATCCTAATTCTGTAAATACGATTAATGCTTGGGTAAAGCAAAATACCAAGGACAAAATCGAGAAAATCGTTGATCGCATCGATCCCGATAGTTTACTCTTCTTGATTAATGCGGTCTACTTTAAAGGTAAATGGGAAGCTCCCTTTGAGAAAGCACTTACTAAGCCCCAGCCCTTTACTCTAAGCGATGGCACAAAGATTCAACATCCTGCCATGTCGCGCTCGGGTGAATATCGCTATTACGATGCGCCAACCTTTCAGGCGATTAGTCTTCCTTACGGTTCTGGACGCTTCAGTATGGAGGTGTTCTTGCCCAAGCCAAAATCTAGTCTAGTAGAATTTCAGAAGCAACTGACAGCAAAAAATTGGCAAGAATGGTCAACTAAATTTGCAAGCAGAGAAGGCTTAATTCAATTGCCACGCTTTAAAGTGGAATATGAAACCAGCCTCAAAAATGTTTTACAAAATATGGGCATGGCGATCGCCTTTGATCGCGGTCAAGCAGATTTTCGCAATCTCTCAACTGTGAAATCTTTTATCAGCGATGTGAAGCATAAAACTTTTGTTAAAGTCAATGAAGAAGGTACGGAAGCGGCGGCAGTTACTTCAGTGGAGATGCGCGTAACTTCAGCTATGCCTAATGAAGAACCTCCATTTCAGATGATCGTCGATCGCCCATTTTTCTTTGCAATTAGCGATCGGCAAACTGGCACAATCATTTTTATGGGCGCGATTAAAAATCCATCTAAATAATGAAATGCGGCGCTTCGCGCCGCATTTCATTATTTAGATGTTGGCGGCTATAATTAAACAGATCAAGTTTTGTAATACAGCAATATCGTGACTGACATCTCTCCCAATCTTGAAATCCAAGCAAGATTACTAGAACTACGTAAATTACTGCAACGCGCTAGTTATGAATACTATGCTCTTGATGCTCCTTCAATGGAGGATTCAGTTTATGATGCGCTTTATCAGGAATTACAAAAACTTGAAACTCAACATCCACAGCTAATCACTCTCGATAGTCCTACTCAGAGAGTAGGCGAAAAACCAACTACTCAGTTTCTATCAGTTCAGCATCACATTCCACTTTATAGTTTGGAAAATGCATTTACTTCCAATGATGTAAACGCTTGGCAAGAACGATGTCAGAAGGGATTAGCTAGTAATTTAGAGGAAGTACTTCCTAACGGGTTTCTAGAGAGTGTCTGTGAACTGAAAATCGATGGATCGGCGATCGCCTTAACCTATGAACATGGGATCTTAGTACGTGGGGCAACTAGAGGCGATGGCTCATCAGGAGAAGATATAACTCCAAATATTAAAACTATTCGTTCCATTCCCTTACGATTAAATTTAGAAAATCCCCCCGATCGCTTAGAAATTCGTGGAGAAGCATTTTTGCCGATCGCTGTTTTTGATGAGATTAACCAAGAGCGATCGCAACAGGGAGAATCACTATTTGCTAATCCTCGCAATGCTGCCGCAGGTACACTCCGCCAACTCGATTCGCGCATTGTTGCCAAACGTCGCCTTGATTTCTTTGCCTATACCATCCATCTCCCCTCGCCCTCTGGGAGAGGGGCTGGGGGTGAGGGGAGTCCGCAAAATCTGCCTGATATTTCTTCTCAATGGCAAGCTTTAGAATTTTTGCAACAAATAGGCTTTCGCGTAAATCCGAATAAACGGCTCTGCAAATCGATTCAGGAATTACAAGACTATTATGATTTTTGGGCAACGGAGCGGCACAAGCTTCCCTATATGACCGATGGCATGGTGATGAAGCTGAATGCGTTCTCTCAACAGGAACAACTCGGCTTTACACAAAAAACTCCGCGTTGGGCGATCGCGTGGAAATATCCCGCCGAGGAAATGCCCACCATTATCGAATCGGTAACGGTCCAAGTGGGGCGCACAGGCACTCTCACACCCGTTGCTGAATTGCGTCCCGTATTACTAGCTGGGACAACTGTTTCACGGGCAACTCTGCACAATAGCGATCGCCTTGCCGAACTAGATTTGCATGTTGGCGATACCGCGATCGTGCGGAAAGCGGGAGAAATTATTCCTGAAGTGGTGCGCGTATTGCCTGAATTGCGTCCTAATGGGGCAACTCGCTTTGTGATGCCTACCCATTGTCCTGAATGCAGTCAACCTGTTTTTAAACCTGAAAATGAAGCGGCGACCCGTTGCATTAATCTCCAATGTCCTGCGATCGTGCGGGGTGCGATCGAACATTGGGTTAGCCGTGATGCCCTAGATATCAATGGCATTGGCGAGAAATTAGTCAGGCAACTAGTAACCGAAAATCATATAACTTCCGTTGCTGATCTGTACGAACTGACTAGTGATCGCTTACAAACCCTTGAGCGCATGGGTCAAAAGTCGGCTGACAAAATTGTTGCGGCGATCGCCCAATCTAAAAACAGACCTTGGGCGCGAGTACTATACGGACTAGGCATCAGACATGTGGGAAGTGTCAATGCTCAAAATATTGCGGATAATTTTCCTAATGTCGAATTATTAGCAAGGTCTACGCCCGAAGCGATCGCTTCTATTTTTGGCATTGGCGAAGAAATCGCTCAATCCATTTATGACTGGTTTCGCCAACAGGCTAACCAGAATTTGATCCAGCGTCTGCAAGCAGCAGGTTTACAGTTTGTCGGTGAGAAGAAAGACGATCAGGCGATCGCGATAAATCCAAATATTGCGGGTAAAACCTTTGTGGTCACAGGTACATTGCCAACTCTGAAACGTGATGAAGCCAAAGCTCTAATTCAAGCCGCAGGTGGCAAGGTCACTGATTCTGTTAGTAAAAAAACGCATTATCTGGTCGTTGGCGCAGAAGCAGGCTCCAAGCTAGAAAAAGCGCAATCTTTAGGTGTGCAATGCCTTTCAGAAGAGGAGTTATTACAATTGATAGGGGCAATCCCCCCCGTGGTTGCCCTGCTTCGCTAGCAGCAAGCAATTCATCATCTGAGTTCCACGTAACATCAGATATTAACTGATGTTATATGGCTTTGCCATTTCTTGAATCTCAAAACCCAGTAAATAATTTAACGTCAGTTAGTATTGGTGAAATCATGCGGATTCCTTTTCCTCGCCCTCGCGATCGCGCCCAAATCATGGAAGATCCCTTATACTATGATCTCAGAAATACGGCTTTAGATTTTCTGTATAACCGTTTTGCCCATGATGAGTGATACCCTCACCCCTAGCCCCTCTCCCAGTGTGAGAGATGATGCCCTCACCCCTAGCCCCTCTCCCATAGGGAGAGGGGAACCAGATAACAGAATAAACTTTCGCGATCGCCTAGTGGTAATTGCGACCATGCATCGTAAGGAATTAGCGATCGCGCCAATTTTACAAACATCTTTGGGCGTGAGAGTGACCGTACCTCAAGATTTTGATAGCGACTTGTTTGGTACATTTACTCGCGACATTGAGCGTCCTGCTAATCAAATTGAAACTGCGAAAATTAAGGCGGAGAAAGCTTTAGAACTAATTGATGCTGACTTAGTGATCGCCAGTGAAGGCAGCTTTTTTCCGCATCCCATGTTAGGTGTTCCTTTCAATCGCGAAGTTGTGTGTTTACTGGATCAAAAACATAATTTTTCAGTTTATGGCGAATTTCTCTCCACTGATACAAACTTTCTCCATCAAGAGATTTCTAGCTACGAACAAGCCTATGAGTTTGCGCTTAAAGTTGGCTTTCCCGATCATGCGATTGTGCTGATGTCAGATGCTAAAACTTCAGCAAAGGAGGCAATTCATAAAGGAATTAATTCCGAAGAGTTGCTCAAAGAATCAGTTTATGAATTGCTAAAACAATCGCCACAAATCCACATTGAAACAGATATGCGATCGCTGTATAATCCCACGCGCATGAAAAATATTACCAAAGCGACAGAAGATCTCGTTCGCAAATTACAGCAACTTTGTCCCAAATGCAATTTTGTGAATTTCGATATCGTAGACCGAATTAAGGGATTGCCCTGTGAGCTTTGCGGATTGCCTACAAAATCTACCCGCGCTCATGTCTATCGCTGCGATCGCTGTCAGTTTCAGCAAGAAGTACTCTTTCCAGATCAGGTGCAAACTGCTGACCCCATGTACTGCTCCTATTGCAATCCTTAAGGAAGCAATTTTTTGTAGCGCGGCTTTGCAGCGCCACAAAAAATTGCTTCTTTATTCGATCGCTTGTAAAACGACTTTGGGCAAAAGTTTATCCTTAAACCAAACCGTTAGCGCAGGCGTATCACTTACTTTTACGCCCGCCTTCTCCAGATTCAGTCGTTCAGAAATCGCCAAAATCAAATTCTCACAATTAGCTTGCCGCACTTGCGAAAACTTCTTGCGTAAATACTCAGGTCGCCAATAACCAACGATCTCTAATAAATAACTCCGCCCGTCAGGATGTACCAGTCGAAAATCAGGAATCATCACACTTCCGGGGATAGGAATTAAATCTACTTCTCTTTCTAACTTCCATTCTGTTTTTAATTCTGCCCATCGCTCGGCAAACGATGACTCGATCGCACTGTCATACATTTTGCCAGCAGGATAATGACTAACTAAGCCACAGTCAGAATCGAGAGTAAATAAACCAGTGCGCTTTTGTTTTGAATAAGCATCTTTTTCAACGAGGGTAGCGTTGAGGCTCCATTTAGTAACATGCAGTAAAGCAGGCAGAAGCTTGGCGATCGCTAATCCGTAACGGGTACTCGTACCAAACAAACTCGTAGCGCCATCGACGGTAATCGTAAAACCGTAATCAACATCACCTTCAATATAGGACATCAATTGAAATAGCTTGAGATAACGGAATAGCAGCTTATATTCTCCTGGATCGTTGCGGTGGACTTTGAGCGTCATATGGCTTGCCCGATAGAAAATCCCCTGCACTTGCGAGAGATTATAACGATGGATGAGAGCTTCAGGCGTAGGGCTTTCAAATTGTGTCAAAATCCGATTTTCCATCAGATCAGCGTATAGTCCTGTTGTAATTTGAGAAGGTAGGACTTCGCGTTTTAGTTCTTCGGTCAGTTTGTCGGCAAGTTGAGTGAGAGTTTGTTGGGTAGCTTGCTGACTAGGGACTATTTGCGCTGATAATTCAAAAATGCGGCGGCGTAATTCCTGTGGTTCAAGGGGACTAACAATTTCAAAAGTACTGAAACTGGACTTGAGTATATGTGCCAATCCCCGCTTTACTCGATAATCGGGTGTGTCGCCCTCAAGTTCTTGCAATAGGCGATCAAGCTCACTCTGTGTCCCACCCTTAGCATTCTCAAAAATTGCAATTAATTCTATGGCGATCGCTTGATGCTTATCATCTAATTTCAATCGTTTAGGAACGACGGTTTCGCCATTCAATCGATGCATCAGGAGTTCGCTAGGTAGCATAAAAGAAAAGGCTTATAGATTAGTTACAGCAATTATCGGTCAATCGAACCCTAAGAAATTTTCGGAAAATGTTGCTTTGCAACATTTTCCGAAAATTTCTTAGTTGGGTCTTGAGCGCAAAGCGTTGTATTACGCAGCATCTAGAGCGATCGCATTGATTGTGTCCATAATTTCGCGAAAACTGGCTAGCACTGCTTCAATGTTTTCGATGATTTCATTGGCGAGAATGTCGGGGTCGGGCGACGATCTCGTTACCTGAGAAGGTGCGGTTTTTGAGAAAGGCTTTCTGCTCGCGGTCTAGGGAATGATGGGCGGCGATGTAGTCGTAGGCGGCGAGGGAAAATCCACCTGTCCCACAGGCGGGGTTGGGGATTGACGCAGGCGACCATTGCTTTGATTAAGGCTCAGGGGGTGAAGTGCTGCCCTGCTCGGGTATGTGGATTTCCCCCAATGAGGGAGCCTCATCCTCATCTAAATCTGGATCATCTGGGAATGGCTCACCTAACCAACATTCTAAAATCCGCCTTGTCTCAATCCGCAATCCCCGAATTTCTTTGTCTACTTTTCTGTCTCTACGCTCTAGCCTTTCTAGCCTATCCTGCCTTCTGATAACTGCATTAGCAATCTGATCAAATTTTTCATCTAGTTTATTTGCTGTTGATTGGATCGCTCTCGCGTTTGATTTAGCGATCGCCTCTAAGTAGCTAGGCAAAAGAAAACTTAAAAAGCAAAGATTAAGATCCCCGACTTTTTTTGTAAATTTGCAAATTGTCTTTGCTTGCCTAGAAAAAGTCGGGGATCTGGGCATTTACAGGTTTCTCTTGCTGACCTACTTACAAGAGTCAAAGGTTTGTCTCTGCCAGAGATTTGTTTGTCTCTGCCAATCCGCTTGCTGTCTGTGAAATAAGTTCTTGCAGTTGCTCAAATGTCATACTCATAGTTTCCTCTGCGAGAGAGGGGGATGTTTGCCCCCTCAGTTTTTAGTTAGAATGGAATATCGTCATAATCGGGAGCATCAGTTGCGGGTGTTGCCACAGGAACATAGGTTGGTGTTGCTGTTGGCACAGATGCGCTAGATGGATTGACTCTAGCATTGCGCGTAGTTGTAGCAGAGGCTTCTGTAGAAGAAATACCAGTAGCGCCACCAGCACCAAAACTATGAACACGCTGAGCGATCAATTCAGTCCGTTTTTCTTTATAAGTTCCGCGATCAACCGTATCTAGACGCAGACGACCTTCAACTACAACTTGGTCACCTTTGTGATATTTTTCCACCATTTCATCCGCCAAGTTATTCCAACCCACGACCTTGATACGATAAGGGGCTTCTTCGGAGCGTCCACCTGCAAACTGGACGAGAAATGAAGCGATCGAACTTTGATTATCAGGAGTACGGCGTAGCTCTGGATCGGTTAGAACTTCGGCCATTAAAACAATAGAGTTCATATTTTTATCAAAAGCTTATAGCTTATTTTTATTAATCACCATAATATCGCGATCGCTAAGCACTAAGCCAAAATTCTGATATCCCTAGCCGAATTTCAGGCAAAATCTTGATTTCAATAGTCTCATCAGCATGTATACTTTTGCTGATTATCAAGCTGCTATGCTGCTATTAGTATTAGTCACGCACATATGCTGACCATCAATGCAATCATCATCAGTACTATCATTCTCGATGTTGGGATTCAGTCCGTGATTATCGACAGAATATTTCGAGCAAAACAAGTTAATAGGCGGCGGGAAGAAGTGGAAGAAGAAAATCTTACTCGCTATGAGTCCAATACATCTAGCGATCAGCCCAAGGGCTGGGAATTTAAAATCTTGCGTACTAGTAGCGGTGGTTTCCGCAGTCGTAAAGTTTTAAACAAGGTTTGTGCTGAAGAGTCACAAGCGGGATGGATTTTATTAGAAAAGCTTGACGATCATCGATTACGGTTTCGTCGCCCCATTACTGCACGCGATCGCGATAATCAGTGCAAAATCGATCCCTATCGCACTCACTATGGGCTTGGTGAGATTGTTGAAACTTGGACAACAATTATTGTGTTATTAGCGATTATGAGCGGTGCAGCCGTTTTAGGATTTACGGTAATGAATCGTTTTTTTGGAGATTGGCAAACGCGCTCTGTCCAAAGCGCTCCTCGATCTGGTGACAACAACACTATTCGCCAACCGCCTAGTCCTGCCTCGAAGCCAACTACAGCCCCTAAACCAACTACTCCTTCACAATAAATCAAAACAAGAGATGCGAAGCTAAGGCTACACCTCTCTTGTTTTGATTCACGCGAGGGTGGCAGCACTTACTTGTATGGGTTAACAGTAAATCCAGTAAGGATTTGAAAATCAAAAAATTGCCCTGCTATTTTTTAATTATACCTAGCTACTTAGCTAATCTTAATTAACGTGAGTTCGATATAGCCATTTGCGTCGTGCTTCGCACGACGCAAATGGCGAAAAATGGTAAGAATCGCTAATCGATTCTTACCATTTTTCGCTTTCGTCGAACTGACGTTTAATTATTAAGGAGAAATTTATGAAAGCAATTTTGATGACCGCAGCAGGTGATCCTAATGTGCTGCAACTGGCAGATGTATCAGAACCAACTATTCAAACTCCAACCGAAATTTTGGTGCGACTAAAAGCCGCAGGAGTCAATCCTATTGATACCAAACTGCGTAGTCGTGGCACATTTCAGCCCGATCGCTTGCCCTCAATTTTAGGTTGCGATGGGTCAGGAATCGTGGAAGCGATCGGTGCAGAGGTTACTAAATTTAAAGTGGGTGACCAAGTTTATTTTTGTAACGGTGGTCTAGGTTTTCATCAGGGCAACTATGCTGAACTAACCACGATAGACGCAAAATTTGCCGCCCATAAACCCAAATCCCTCAGTTTTGAAGAAGCTGCCGCCGCTCCATTGGTACTAATCACAGCTTGGGAAGCTCTGTATGATCGCGGAAATTTGCAACCATTATTAACCAATCACATATCAACCAATCACAATGTCTTAATCCATGCAGGTGCAGGCGGTGTTGGTCATGTAGCCATTCAACTAGCCAAGCTCAGAGGTGCAAATGTTTGTACTACTGTTGGCTCCGAAGCTAAGGCAAGATTTGTCCGCGATTTGGGTGCGGATTTACCGATAGCCTATAAACAAACTGATTTTGTGGAATCAGCGATCGCATGGACAAATGGTGAAGGTGTGGATCTTGCCTTTGATACAGTTGGGGGCAAATTGATCGAGCAAACTTTTCCTGCTGTCAAGATCTATGGCGATATCGTCACTATTCTTGAACCACCCACCGATATCAGTTGGAAAGTCTCTCGCACCCGTAATTTACGATTTAGCTTTGAACTGATGCTGTCCCCAATGTTGCTGGGAAAAGCTAATCTCCAAATTCAACAGGCTAAAATTCTGAGTGAATGTGCCGCATTATTTGACTCAGGTAAACTAAAAATTCATGTCAGCGATGTGTTTCAGCTTGCGGATACTGCCAAAGCTCATCAATTATTGGAGACTGGCTCCATGACAGGAAAAATTGCGATCGCCATCTAAAAAATAAAAAAGGCTTGCTTTGCAAGCCTTTTTTATTTTTTAGCGAAATGTTGCTAGCTGCAACATTTGTTTTTCGTTAGCGATACTCATGACTTGACGCTTGGGATCGATCACAATCCAACCCTTTTCTTTAAGTTTATCTAATACTTTGGTGGTATCTTCAGGGCTTACCTCTGAGAGATCGGCAATATCCTGCACAGGAATATTAAAAATATCAATACCTACATCGGTCTTGCTGCCATAGCTTTCGGCAAGACTCGTTAAAATTGTGGCAATCCGCACCGCAGGAACTTGTTGACGTAGCTGAATGCGTTGATTGGTTTTGCGTAATCGTCTCACCATCAACTGCAACATCCGATGATGCAACTGGGGATCTTTAAATAAAAACTGAATAAATTTTTGGGCAGGAACACTCAGAACACGCACTGATGTAAAAGCCACAACATCCGTAGATCGAGGTGACTCATCCAGAATTGCCATTTCCCCAAAAAAGTCGCCATTTCCCAATATGGCAAGGGTGGTTGCATCCTGACTTCGCAAGAATCTAACTTTTAGCCAACCCGAAAGAATGAAATATACAGCATTGCCCCAAGCATCCTCCATTAGTACCGCTCGTCCCGAGGGATAGTCACGTTCTACTGCTTCAGCGAGGAGCCAATCCAAAGTTTCGGCGCTAGCAGCATCGAATAATGGAAATAGCTCTTTGAAGATATCCGTTTGCATGGGAATTTTTTTTAAGACTTATCTTGTAAGAACTGTAGCGCAGTTATCTTACCTGCCATTAGCTATTCAGACCAAGAGCCTGCGCTACACATCAAAAGGCTACTGATTTGGAATTTCTGAAGTGCTAGTCAATCAAACTAAGCACCCATTACTTCATAACCAGCATCTACATAAATAATCTGCCCAGTTACGGCACTTGACAGATCGCTTCCTAAGAAAGTTGCCACATTGCCAACATCGTCGGGAGTAACTAAGCGACGCAAAGGCGCTGTTTCTTCGTAGTGGTGCAGCATTTTATGGAAGTCACCGATCGCTGCCGAAGCAAGGGTACGAATTGGTCCAGCCGAAATTGCATTAACCCGAATATTGTCTGGTCCCATATCGGAAGCAAGATAGCGCACATTCATTTCCAATGCTGCCTTTGCGATCCCCATCACATTGTAGTTTGGGACAACTTTCGCACCACCAATATAGGTGAGAGTAATTACACTGCCACCGTCTTTGAGTAGTGGTCTTGCGGCTCGGCATAAATGGATTAGAGAGTAGGCACTCACATCTAGAGCCAGTTGAAAGCCTGAGCGGGAAATATCCGTAAAGCTACCAGATAAATCTTCTTTATTAGCAAATGCTAAGCAATGCACCAAAATATCGATCTTGTCCCATTTCTCGGCAACCGAGGCAAACAATGAATCTACTTGGGCATCATCCTGAACATTGCAAGGCAACAAGAAATCTGGTGTTAAGGAATCGGTCAACTCAGCAACCTTGCCTTTGTTGCGATCGCGATCATCTGGCAAGTAAGTAATACCAAGCTTAGCGCCAGCTTGATGTAACTTTTGGGCAATACCCCAAGCGATCGAACGATTGTTGGCAATTCCAGTCACAAGAGCAGTTTTCCCGCTCAAATCTAACAAACCCGTCATGTATATTTCCTAACGTGAACGCAGCGTAATTCGTAATTTGTAATTAGAAATAAGCTTACCTTAAAAGCCCATACTCGCGCTTGCTGCTAATGGAGCGAGGGCACGTTGCAAGAAACTAAGCGCAAGGAAAGCCAGCATAGGTGAAAAATCCATGCCACCTAGAGGGGGGATAATCGAACGAAATAGATTGAGATAGGGATCGGTGATCTGACCGAGGGCTGCAAAGGGTTGGTTGGACCAATCAATATTGGGGAACCAAGTCAATAAGACGCGGATAAATAGCAAGCCCAAATAGATCGAGATAAATGAGCTGACTGTACCAAGAATAACTGCCATAGGAGGTTGGTTGGGTTAAAGAACAATTAGAATAAATAGCTACCAACATTCTACTGAATACAGCAGAAATAAGGCTTTTTATAATTACTATAGCAATCCTAAATGAGTTGTGAGAGTGCGCCCCTGCGGGGCGCACTCTCACAACCCTCTAAATCTTACAAATCATTTAGGATCGCTATATTAGGATCTCGTAGATCCCTTATCATCAACTGTCATTTCTCGTAATGATTCAATTGATGTTTGTTTGCGACCATTTTTTCCTTCAGCCGTAGCTAGCTCTTGGCTAACTGAGTCGATCGCCGCATTCAGTTGAGCAATTTTCTTTTCGAGGTTACGGCGAGCAAATTCATTAGAAGTCTGAGGCTGATCAATGAGGCGATCGCGATCAGCTTGCTGATCGACAAGATCATCTTCTGACTCACTGAGCTTAATCGCTACCAATGCGCCAACTACGCCTCCGACAGCAGCACCGAAGAGAAAACCTCCCCAAAAATTACCTGAATTATCTGCCATATCTTTGCCTTAATGATCTCAACAACATTGAATAGCGCTTAAGCATTACTTAAGCAGTGAGACTTTTGGCACATCATATCATTTTGGTTTACGTTAGGGATGCGTCGCAAAATAAAGACAGCAATGCTAAGCCAAAAAAATTGGTTGTTTCTTAAATCACAGAAATCTTTCAGTGTAATGATGGTCAAATATAAAAAAGCAGAAGAAGCAATTTGCTTACCTCTGCTTTTGTGTTTACGAACTCAGCAATAGCTATAGGGAAGGTCTAGTGCCAATTTTAGGCTGCAACAAAATAGATGCAGCACTTTTGCTTTCATCTAGTTTGGTTAGAAAGTTGGATAATTTTGTGGGGTCAAGTTCAGCAGGAAGAATTAGCTTACCCTGTGCATCTCTTTTCATAAAAACTGAGTTGTTGTTTAAACCTGCTTTTACCAAATTACTGCGCTCAGTCAGGGCTGTATTATCTTGGGGGTTTTTGGATAGCCAACTAGTATAAGCATCAAGTGCGTCATACCAATATGCATTTTTTGCATAGATTCTTGCTTTTTCCAAGTCATTTTTGGCTGAGGCGATCGCTTTTAAAACCAAAGGCTCATCATCTCGACGGATAGAAGCATAGACATCAACTTGAGCCGCACCACCATTGCTTTGCCAACGAATCTGCCAACGTTGTGCTTTTCCTTTCATTAACTCAGGAGCATTTTCTGGCAATGTGAACTTGTATAGTCCTGACTCTTCAGCTTTACCTTCAGCCACAAAGACTGGTTTTGCCGATCTTTCATAGCCATCTCGCAAAAAGAAAGTCACTTTAAAGGAACTTTTACCACTATCAATGGGTGGAACTGTCGTTGATGAAGTCGTGGCTGTATTTTGAGGGGCAATGTACCAATACAAGGTTGGACGAGATGCTAAAGTTTTTGCCCCATCTTCAAGTCCAAGAATTGTAATCAAAGGTAAGTCACCTCTAGTTGCACCACCTGAACTTGCAGATTTTGGTAACCCTAAGCCATATTGTGCAAAAGCCTCATGCCCCAGCAAAGTAGGACTTGCGACAGATGCAATACAGATGGCGCTGAGAGCGATCGCTTTCTTAATATTGATTTTAATTTGAGTCTTCGTTGAAATCATAGTTCTAATCATCCCAGTTGTAATCATCCCAGTTATTTTTACTAGCTTCAGCACAGGACAACATCACTTTACCAATTAGCAAAGTCTAAAGTATAGGCTTCAGGTCGAGAAGTGGGGATAACAAGTTCCCTTATGACTAAAATATTTATATTAATCAATTTCATGACATCAAAAAAATTAGCTTTTATTTGCTGATTTTGATATTTGACTTCACCCAGATGAGTGATTGCATTTTGCAGATTTTCTTTAACAATAAAGGTTAACAAATTATGCGATCGCTCAAATGAAGCATTTGTAACAATTAATTATAAAGCTAATGATTAGAGTTTACTGTTCAAATAATTGAGAGTTATGGCTAAATTTATCTAATTTTCTTAAGCAAAATTAAAGATAATCAAAGGCTATCACAGGGAATAATTAATCTAAAGTTCATACTATAGAACTTTAGATTTAGTAAGCGTTATATGTCTAATTCTTCGCTTAGGGCTGTCGGGAACCTGTAGTTTATCCCCCACGTCCTATGTAACCTAAGCAGTCAGTACGATCAGTTGAGCTAAGCAAGCCTTATAACTTAAAACTTATACATATAGCACTTAACTCATTGCTAGTTTAGAGATCAAAGCTTCAGTTTTTTCTTTATCCAAACACCGACATCTCAACAATTGCTCTCAGCAATTGTAGTACTTGCAATTTACCCAATCTAGATCAATAGACAGATCAATAGACGCATTTGTAAATCTAGTAAATCTAGTAGTTGTTTGGTTTTTAGATTCAGATTTTTAGTTTGTAACTTCTTCTAAGGTTTAAGGCAATCTGAACACGTTAATAAAAGTAGGTGAGCATTCTCAATCCCATGAAAATCATTAAAAATCCAAAACAATGAGTGTAAATACTTAGTCAGATTTATCCCAAATCTCTAGAGAGATAGTAGTAGCCGTCCTTTGACTTTTTTAGTTAATTTGTAATAATATGTAACTCCAGACGCAAGAGAAAAAAAGGTTGATCATGTATTATACAAATCAACCTCGAAGCAAATGACACATTATTAGATCAACTTTATAAAACTTAAAGATTATGATTTTAAGCTACCAAGCCCATCAATTTTGATTTTAAAGTTATAGGGTCTTCTTTAGTATCAGACTTCTAGTCTTGGAGAAGCACTCTTAGAAAAAGCTTAGTTTAAAAAAAGTAGGAGCGATATGTCTGAAGAACCATTGACCCAACCCACGCCAAAGACAGTGGATAGGCAAGCTAACAAGCAGGTCGGTCTGTCTGCTGACATGGTTCGCACATACTTGCATGAAATTGGGAAAATCCCTTTACTCAGCAATGAAGAGGAGATTGTCTATGGCAAGCAAGTGCAGCAGATGATGGCGCTGTTTGAAGTTCAAGAAAAGATTGCTCAAAATAGCGATCGCTTACCAACTGAGCAAGAGTGGGCAGAAACTGTAGGAATAGAGCCAGAGATTTTGCGTAGTCTTATTCGTGTTGGCACACGTGCTAAACGTAAAATGATCGAAGCAAATCTCCGTTTAGTAGTCTCTGTAGCGAAGAAATATCAAAAACGGAACTTAGAACTTCTGGACTTAGTGCAGGAAGGAACTCTGGGGTTAGAGCGAGCCGTAGATAAGTTTGATCCTACTAAAGGCTTTAAGTTTTCAACCTATGCCTATTGGTGGATTCGTCAAGCAATTACGAGGGCGATCGCTCAGCAAGCACGGACTATTCGCTTACCAGTTCACATTACTGAAAAGCTCAACAAAATCAAAAAAGCCCAACGCCAACTTTCCCAAGATCTTGGTCGAGTTGCCACGGTAGCTGAAATTGCCTATGAGCTAAACATCAAAACTGATCAAGTTCGTGAATGTCTATCCCTATCGCGTCAGCCAATTTCCCTTGACTTACGCATTGGTGATAACCAAGATACAGAACTTGCTGAGTTACTAGAAGATACAGGACGTTCTCCTGATAACTATGTAGAGCGCGAGTCTCTACGGACAGATATCCAAAGCTTGCTGAAGGAGTTACCCGAAAAGCAACGTCAAGTGATGATTTTGCGTTACGGGCTTGAGGATGGACAGGAAATGTCGTTAGCTAGCATTAGCAAGCGCATGGATCTTAGCCGTGAACAGGTAAGACAATTAGAGCGTCAAGCGATGGATTATCTACGCAAGCGCAAAACCAGAATGCAAGAATATCTGGCTAGCTAAAAACAAGTGCGGTTCTAAGAACCGCACTTGTTTTTTAATAATTTTAACCAAAATGGAGTAGCCAAGCCTCGCAAAGCGAGGCTTGGCTACTCCATTTTGGTTAAAATTTTGTAGTTTATCCCGAACTCACGTTGGTTTACTCTTCTAACTTCTAAGTTTATTGCGATTCATGATATTACTATAAATTCAGTGCGACGAAAGCGAAAAATGGTAAGAATCGCTAAGCGATTCTTACCATTTTTCGCCATTTGCGTCGTGCGAAGCACGACGCAAATGGCTATATCGAACTCACGTTACTATAGATTTGTTTATCAATTGTCATGAGTATTCTTGTCCATCCTCTTGAACTTATCCACAACTCCGACACAATGCCTGATTTTTATGCAAAATACCCGTCTTAGTACAATCGTAAGTGTCAGTGTTGTTCAAATATCCCAATGGTCACGAAATCCTTGGCGACGTACATCGTTGATATTGATTAGTCTATTGTCAGGATTTTTTTTAGCCTCTGTAATCTCTACTATATCTGGAGCCAAATCTGAACAAGATGTTACTGCTGCGGCAATTACTCTGTTTATTGTAGAAATGATTAACCGCTATGTTTATACGGTCAAACGAGTTACTCCAAGCGATAGTAATGCAGCACCAAGACTATTAACCAAGGAAATTTTAAATTCCCTTAAATTAGGTTTAGTGTATGGACTATTTCTGGAAGCTTTCAAGCTTGGCTCATAATTGTAGCAAACCCCAAAAGATGAGGGGAGGCGCTTCGCGCCTCCCCTCATCTTTTGGGGTTTGCTCTCTCCCTCCATCAAAAATCGATAGAAAGTATTGCAAAGCAATACTTTCTATCGATTAAAAAGTTTCCATAGCAAGCTTTCTTTCTCTAACTGCGACGATGGGTAACTTGATCGGCATATTCAGAAATGCGAGAAGGTATTGACGCGCCGATCAGGATGATATTGACCTTGGGCGATCTCGTTTCTAGCACTTCTAGCAATTCATCCTCGGTAATCAGCGATCGCGCCACTAACAAATCTGCTTCATCGAGGATCACTAAACCTGCTTGGGCTGACTTAATCGCGACTTTGGCATAGTCCCATAGCTCCAATACCGACGATTTCTCAATATCTGTCAATTCCAGATCGTCTTTAGATAAATCGCGCTGGGCTTCACACCTTAGCCATTCTAGATTTTCAACAAGCCGGCGGGGATTGCTCAAACCTTGATTAATGCCTGTCTGAAAAAATTGTACGAGTAAGACATTTGTGCCTTGTCCTGCAATACGCAAACCTTGAGCGATGATATCGGCATAGAGATTGCGATGGGGTGCGATAAACACCTGCACATGTCCTTTAATGGGAGTCACGATCAATGATGGTTTAGGTGAGTTAGGATCTACTGGGTTAGTGTGAGGCTGATTTTGGTTGTTTTTTGGGTGATTCGTCTTAATCTGAGCCGTCTTAATTTGAGCAACCATAAACAAATCTAGTGTTTAAATTTCCAATATGCATCATAACAGACACTAGATATAGAAATAGTTCAATCTTTAACATTTGTTAGTGATGCGGACAAAGCCCGCATCACTAACTATTCAATTGAAAGCGTTGCAAAGCAACGCTTTCAATTGAATAGTTGGGTTGGGTTTGAGCGCAAAGCGCTGTATGATGCTCTGAGTGCGTTTAGGTTAAATAAAAGTCCGTGTTAGACATTAAGCTCGTGCGATCGCAGCCCGAACAGGTGCAAGCTCGCCTCAACAGTAGAGGCAAAGGTTACGACATTAGTAGATTGGTCGAACTAGAGCAGGAAGTTCGTGTACTCGAAACTCAGAGATCGCATTTGCAAGCCGAAAGCAACGAAATTGGTAAGCAAGTTGGGCTAAAAATGAAATCTGGTGCGCCTGAGTCGGAGATTCAAGCACTCAAAGCGCGATCGCCAGAAATCAAACAACTGTTAGCGGAACTAGAACCCAAGGAAAAATCCTTGCGCGAAGAAAGCAACACCATTTTGATGAGTTTGCCAAATTTGCCCAGTGAAACTACGCCCATTGGTGCAAATGAAACTGAAAACATTGAAGTGCGCCGTTGGGGTGATGAATATAAAACTACGCGCACCGACATTCTTCCCCATTGGGAAATTGGCGAAAAATTAGGGATTCTTAATTTTGAACGTGCCGTTAAAATCTCTCAAGCTCGTTTTGTGAATTTGATTGGTGCAGGAGCAGCCCTCGAACGCGCCTTAATTCAGTTCATGCTGAATACCCATACTGCCAATGGTTATATTGAAGTTGCACCTCCGCTTTTGGTGAATACCGCTAGCCTCACAGGTACAGGACAATTACCCAAGTTTGCCGAAGACTCATTTAAATGTGCTGAAGACGATCTGTGGTTAATTCCTACTGCTGAAGTTCCCGTTACGAATCTATATCGCGATGAAATCTTTGATGATGAGAATTTGCCAGTTCATCATTGCGCCTATACCCCTTGTTTCCGTCGTGAAGCAGGAAGTTATGGACGTGATACTAGAGGCTTGATTCGGTTACATCAGTTCAATAAAGTGGAACTAGTTAAATTTGTGCGTCCCGAAAACTCGGCGGAAGAGCATGAAAAACTAGTGCGTGATGCAGAATCGATTTTGCAAGCATTGAAACTACCCTATCGTGTCGTTGAACTCTGCACAGGTGACATCGGCTTCAGTGCGGCAAAATGCTATGACCTCGAAGTTTGGTTGCCGACTGCAAATACCTATCGCGAAATTTCTAGCTGCTCGAATTTCCATGATTTTCAAGCGCGTCGCGCCAATATTCGCTTTAAGAGTAAAGGCAAGAAGGGAACTGAGTTTCTGCACACCCTCAATGGTTCAGGCTTAGCTGTCGGACGTACCATGTCCGCAATTCTAGAAAACTATCAGCAACCTGATGGACGCATCTTAATTCCTGAAGTGCTACAACCTCTACTCAACAGACAATATTTGTAGAAAAAGCAAGCATTTGCTTTTTCTACAAAACTATCGCGAGATATAACTATGGCTACGATTCACCGACTGCATCCAGATAATCCGCAACCCCGCACGATCGCTCAAATCGTAGCGGCTTTACGTGATGGCGCGATCATGCTCTATCCTACGGATACAGTCTATGCGATCGGTTGCGATCTGATGTCCAAGTCAGCCGTAGAGAAGGTTCGCAAGCTGAAGCAGATGTCGAACGACAAGCCCCTGACATTTTTATGTTCTTCACTCTCTAATATTGCTGAATATGCGAATGTCTCTAATGCGAACTATCGCACGATGAAGAGTCTTGTGCCAGGTCCTTTTACGTTTATCTTGCCAGCAACTAAGCTTGTACCAAAATTAGTGTTAAATCCTAAGCGTAAAACTACAGGAATTCGAGTTCCCGATCATGGAGTATCCCAAACAATTATTGAAGCGCTAGGAAATCCGATTATTTCCACATCAGCAAATCTGAAAGAAGACGATCTTGATGATGAAGACTTTAGTCATACTAAGAATGGAAAACAGCGTAATGTTTGTGATTTGCCAAAGATGGAACTATTCGATTACTTTTCCAAATTAGTCGATTTGATTGTTGATGACGGCTCCGTTCATAGCTATGAAGTATCGACAATTCTTGACCTAACTGATGATCTGAATCCACAAGTCCTGCGCCAAGGATTAGGAGAAGTTCGATTTTTATGATTCAGGGCTAAGCAGTTAGTATTCCTAAATGGTATTACAACGCTTTGCACTTAAACCCAAACCAAGAAAATCTTTGAAAGTGTTGCTTTGCAACACTTTCAAAGATTTTCTTGGTTTGTTTGATTGGTAATTGCTGTAATAGGTTTTATACCAATTCACAAAAGTGTGACAACCCTTTTGTGAATTAAAAAACAAACCCTGTAAGGGGCTTTCCGTAAAGAAATGGCGTAGCCATTTCTTTACTTAGTATTAGATGGCAAATTGATGTAGATGTAGTCCTTTTCGCTATAACCTGTGACTAATACTTTTACTTTAAAGCTCAAAATTATGCGTGTTTTACGAAATTTACCACTTCTATCATTGACTCTGGTGTTGGTTGGTTATATAGCCTATGGGTGGCTGCTTTCGATTCATAAGGCTGATTGGAGGATCTGGATTCCTTCTGGGGCGATCGCTTTTGGAGTGGACTGGTTATTCTCAGTAGGATGGGTGATCGCGGCGGTGATATTTGTCTTTTATCAAAAGTCGCAGTTTTTATTGTCTTTAGGGCTTAGTGTTATCTGGGTATTGCTGATGTATGTCGCAAGAAATGAGCTACGTGCTTTTTTAGCCCATAATCGCGGCTTGAGTTTCTTTATTCTTGTGTTAACGGCTGGCGCAGGGCTAGGCTTGGGGTGGTTTACGGATACATTGCCTACAATTCGCAGCTTTGGTGAATCATTGGTTAAATAACCCCCAAAAAGCAAGTAACGGCGCTTCGCGCCGTTACTTGCTTTTTGGGGTTATGACCTAACAGGACTAGCGATCGCGATACTTTGATATTAAGTAGCTAGGCATAAGTAACCTAAAAACCTAGAAAGCTGTCCCGCCCGCTACGCGGGCGGGACAGCTTCTGGTTTTAGGTTTTAATTATGGTGAGCTACTTACTTGTTACTAGCGCTACTTTTCCAAAACCCCAGAAGTTGCTTAATGGTGGCTGACACAACTAAAACCATCATTAATTTTTCATGCGTTTGGAACAGTTACAGGCTTTTTTGGCAGTTGCGGAAACAGGAAACTTTCAACAGGCGGCGCAAAAATGTGGAGTTAGTCAGTCAACTATCAGCCGACAGGTGCAGTCTTTGGAAGCCACTGTTGGTATATTGCTATTTCATCGTCAAGGGAACGCGAAATTAACTCTGGGCGGCGATCGCTTATTACCCCATGCTAAGAAAATTTGTCAGATTTGGTCAACAGCCGAACAAGAGTTACTTGATTTGCAAGCAGGCAAACAAACAGAACTTTGTGTAGCGGGAATTCCTTCAGCATGTGCTTATCAGTTACCACCAATATTGCAAAGATTTTCTAAGATTTATCCCAATGTCCAGTTGCGAGTAACGACATTAGGAAGTGATCGCGCTCTAAAGGTTCTCAAGGATGGCTTAATAGATATTGCGATCGTGATGAATAATCCATTTTTAACCGCGAGTTCGGAAATGGTAGTGGAGCATCTATATGAAGAAAAAATCCAACTTTTGCTACCTGCTAATCATCCCCTCAGTAAACAAGAATCGCTAACATGGAAAGATTTGAATAACGTTCCCCAAGCTGTATTCAAAGATGGATATGGTTTACAGCGTCTTGTCCAAGATCAGTTCAATCGCCAAGGGCTACGTTTACATGCCGCTTTGGAGCTTAACTCTCTTGAAGCTTTTCGAGGCATTGTGAAGCAGGGTAGTTTGATTGCCTTGCTTCCAGAAACCTTTTTAGTGGAATTAAATCATGATCCAGACTTAGTAGTGCGATCGCTCAATGATCCTTGCCTAACTCGCGAAATTGTCCTTGTTACGACCAGCGATCGTATTCAAATTCCGCCAATTCAATATTTTTGTAAACTTGCAGGTCAGATGATTCAGCAGGAAATTTCTGTCATTTACAAAAGTGCGCTGTAAGTGGCTAACTAAAAACCTAGAGGCTACCCCGCCCGCGTAGCAGGCGGGACAGCTTCTAGGTTTAGTTAATTATAACGTGAGTTCGACGAACTAAAAGATGGCAGGAGGAAGAGCAGGTAAGCCTTTGAAGAGAAGATCTAAAGCAGGTTTAGTCTCTCGATATGTATAAGCAACCAACCCAGCTAAAAGGTTGACAAGA